>JAYYUU010000279.1:0-8038 GCA_036343835.1 Candidatus Latescibacterota bacterium
GCATAGGCGATACCCTGGTCGCTGGCATCGGCATCTTGGGCCTGATATAGGAGCGCGGCGGCCTCTTTGCCCTGGCCTTGCTTGTAGCGGATCGCTCCGAGGCGTTTGAGCGCCTTGACTTGATCTGGAGCGAAGGTTAAGGCGCGTTGATACGCCGCGATCGCCCGGTCGAGATCGTCCACTCCCTCGTAGCCCAGCCCCAGATTGGTGTAGACCTGGGCGAGCGCCGCGCTGGCCTTGGCGTGGTTTTTCAGCGCCTCTAACCGAGCTTCTGCGTCAAAGCCGGATAACAAGGAGTGGTAGGCGAGATTGTAGACCTGCAGATAGGAATTTTTCGGAAAGCGCGCCAGCGCCTCTTTGAGCACGGTGGCGGTCTGATAGGGGTGGCGCATCAGGGCCATCGAGAGCCGGACATAGGCGTCTTCGAGGTTGATCAGCTCCGGGGCGCGGTCGATGGCGCGGCGCAGTTGATCGCCGCCGGTGCGGTCGTCTTCGGCGGCGAGATAGGTCCGACCGGAGTTGTAGTAGGTCAGGGCCTCGGCTTTTTGCAGCCAGTGATAAGAGCAGAGGACGATGGCGAGGGTGCTCACTGCGAGCAGCAGGTGCCGCCCGGCGGGCAAGGCCAGCGCGCCCTGGCGCAGGACCCAGGCCAGAATCAGCGAGGTGCCGGCGCTGGAAAAATACAGATAGCGCGAGGGGCCGGCCGGCAGGTCGAGGATGCTTTCCTCGGTGAGTAGCACAAAGGGCACGAGTAGCAGCAGGGCCCATCCCGCCCACAGCGCGGTTGGGGCGCGGCGCTGATAGATGAGCCAGGCGAGACCGGCTAAGACCAGCGCGCCGACGATAAATTCCCAGGTGTGGCGCTGGTGCGAGGACAGGGTCAGCCAGTGCGCGGTGGTCAGCAGGCGACTGGCGAAGAAGAGCGTCGAGCGCACGATGCCGACGCCCAAATCCCAGAGACCGGCGACCGAGAAGAAGTCCAGCGCCTCCCAGGTGCTGGTCCGTCTTGCGGTCGAGCGGAGGACGAGGGCGAGGGCGGGTACGAGCAACGCGGCGAAGGGGGCCAGATGGCGGATCGCGCGGCGCAGATTATGGCCCTGGAGCCAGGCGAGGTAGAGGCAGAAGGGCCAGGTCATCAGGCTGGCCAGGTGGCTGAAGGCGCCGAGGATTAAGCTGCCGTAGCAAGCGGCGAGCCATTCGCGGCGATTGGTTTCGATATAGTGTAGATAGGCGAGGATGGCGGCCAAACTCAGGACGAAGGCGAGGACGTAGTTAAAGCCGGAGAGCCAGTGCACGGCGCGGAAGTGGGCGACGTTGAGCAGGAAGAGCAGCCCCCCGAGCATGCCCAACTCAAGATCGGCGCCGGCGCGGATAAAGGTCAGGCAGAGCAGCAGGCTGGCGCAAAAGTGCAGCGCGACGACGAGCAAGTGGAAGGCGGCGGGGTCGTGACCAAAGGCGAGGTGGGCCAGCCACATGGAAAATTCGTGCAATAGGCGGCCGGAGGCCTGCTCTTTCTGATCGGAGAAGAAATAGGTGAAGTCGGCGCTTATTTTGGCATTGTCGCGGAAGGTTTCGAAGTCGTGCGTTTCGAGCAGGTGGAAGCGCAGGCTACCGAAGCAGACCCAGGTCAGGGTGGCCAGCAGCAGGATATAGGCCGCCCAGGTGCGGGGGGTAGCTGCGAGGTTGATCAATCGAGGCCGACCTGCTCGTCGGGCGCGTTGGGCATGCCGGGATGCGAGCCACCGGCGTTTTTGGCGAGGTTGCCGCCGTCTAAGGGGACCATTGCGCCGGTGATCCAGGACGAAGCATCGGAGGCTAGAAAGATCGATACGCCCTTGATGTCGTTGGAGTCGCCCAGCCGACCCATGGGGATGCCGCGCAGATAGGTGTCGCCGAGGGTGGGGTCGGCGGCGATGCGCTCTTTGAGGTCCTCGTTGAGGAGTTGGGCGCAGACGATGGCGTTGACGCGGACGCCCTTGGCGGCCCATTCGGTGCCCAGCTCGCGGGTCATCTGCGCGACTCCGCCCATGCCGATGCTATAGGAGAGATGGCTGCGGCCGAGGGCATTGATGCCGGCGATGGAGACGATATTGATGATGCTGCCCCCGTTTTTGGCGGCGATCATCCGCTGGCCGGCCTCCTGGCAGCAGACGAGGCGGCCGATGATGAGGTTGTGCAGGGTGTAGGCCATTTCATTAGGCGTGACCTCTAGCGGGGTGTTGCGTTTGGCGTCGCCGGCGACATTGCCGACGATGTCGATGCGGCCGCATTCCTGGTCGATGCGTGCGAACATGGAGCGGATCTGGTCGGGTTGGGACATATCGCAGGTGATGGGGAGCACGCGGCGGTCCAGGGCTTCGAGCTCTTTGGCGGTGGTGGCGAGGCCGTCGGCGTTGATGTCGGCGAGGACGAGGTTGGCGCCGGCTTCGGCTAAGCCGGTGGCCATGGCTTTGCCCAGGCCGCTGGCGGCGCCAGAGACTAGGGCTACTCGGTTGGATAGGTCGAAGAGGGAGTGGGTCATGAGGGTGGTCTCCGTGGAAAGCTGTCTATGGTGGACGGCCTGTCCGAGGGCATCCGCGACTGCAGCAATGTCTATTGGTGATTTAGTGGAAGGAAAATAGGGGAAAGGGGATCGGGGACCAAGTGGGGAGAAATAGTAGCGCGTTTATGGGGCGTCGGGCCCAAAAGATCTCCCGCAACTACTGGAACTTGGTGAATGCTGAGTGTGTAAACGCCCGGTCGGCGTTCACTTATCCGAATGGTACTATGCAATGGGCGGGCCAGCGGCTAATCGCTGAGTGGTGAATTTTTTCTAAAGGGATTTTAAACAAGGCACTTAGATTTGGGTGAACCTCTGCTCGATACCGGCTCCGCGAATTGAAATTAGGGATTTGGGTGACAGAATCTGACAGCAGTGTTAAACTGTGTAGCACATTGTTGCGTTTTCTAGCAGCGCGATTGCGCCCGCAAAGTCGGGGATGCGAAAGGAATGGCCATGGCTGACGAGAAGTTGCGAGTGGGCGTCATCGGCGCCGGGATGATCGCCAATGCGGGGCATATTCCCGCTTGGAAAAACGTGTCCGAAGACGTGGCGGTGGTGGCGGTGGCCAATCCCACGGTGGCAAAGGCACAACTGACCGCCGACAACGAGGGCATTCCCCACGTCTACGGCGACTGGGAGCAGATGATCAAAGAGATCGAGCCCGATATCGTCTCGGTCTGCACGCCGAATGCCTATCACAAGGAGCAGACGCTCGCCGCCCTTGCAGCGGGGGTGCATGTGTTTTGCGAAAAGCCGATTGCCACTTGTTATGCCGACGCGGCGGCGATGTATGCGGCGGCGGCGGCGGACCGGCGGCTCTTCGTCACCCAGACGGCGCGGTTTTCGTCGGAGTCGATGGCGGCCAGGGAGATCGTGCAGTCGGGCCAGTTGGGGGATATGTACTATGCCGAGTGTTTTTTTATGCGCCGGCGCGGAATTCCGACCTGGGGGCGATTCCACATGAAGGAGGACTCGGCGGCCGGACCGCTCTACGATCTGGGGGTGCATATGGTCGACAAGATCCTCTGGCTGATGGGCAGCCCGAGGGTGGTGGCTGCCAGCGGTGCGACCTATACCAAATTTGGCAATCGCGAGGAGGGGTTGGCCACTTCGCTGGCCGAGAGCGGTGCGCCGGCGGGGGTGTTGGCGCCGAGGGAATTTAGCCACGAGGAGTTTACAGTGGAGGATATGGCGGCGGGATTTATTCGGTTGGAGGGGGCGGCGACGCTGGCACTAAAGACCAGTTGGGCCGCGAATATTCCGAAGAATTCGGGGGGCAGCATGATTCTGGGGACCGAGGGGGGCCTGAGTTTTGACCCGCTGGTGCTGTCGACGAATATGGGGAGTTATCAGGTCAATGTGAGCCCGCGGGTGCCGCGCGATCTGGATGTGGATTTTTACGGGCACTGGTTGGCGGCAGAGCACTTTGTCAAAGTGCTCAAGGGGGAGGAGCAGCAGATCGTCAAAAAGGAAGAAGTGCTCAATGTGATGCGAGCGCTGGACGCGTTGCATCAGTCGGCGGCGGAGGGGTGTGAGATCAGGGTGGATTGAATCAGCATGGGGTGGACGGGCTCTTTGAACGGCACGCACTGGTGCATCTGGAGGATATGGTGGCGCGAGCTTTTTCAGGCGGCTGAATACGGGGAGTGAGATCGTTGTAGCCTTCCGGGCGATTTTTTATATTCTCCAATGCAACCCGAGAATGACCTTAACTGCAGACGAGGAGATTTCCGATGGTCCACAAGATCCACAAGATCGCGATTATCAGCGACGATATCGAAGGGGCGGTAGAGTTTTACACCCAGAAGCTGGGTTTGACGGTGGTGGAGCGCTTTGAGAATGAGGACGACGAGGACTATGTCTTCTTAGACGCCGGCGGCATCTTGCTGGAGTTGATGCCGCAGAAGACGATGGGGCAGGACCCCGGCATTCACCATATCTCCTTTGATGTCGATAGCGTCGCAGGCAGCGCGCAGGAGCTAAAGGACAAGGGAGTGGCGATGACTAAAGAGCCCTTTGACGTCGGTGGGGGCACCGGTATTACCCTGGGTTTTTTCGAGGGTCCCAATCAGCTAAATCTACAACTTTTCCACCGCGAGAAATGAGGTCGCCATGCGCATAGCCAATGCCAAACGCGAGGAGATGCGGGAGTTGAGCGACGTCCACGGCGGCGGCGGACCGATTCTCTTCAATAGCTTGTGGGACCGCGATGACTTCGAGACGCCCTTCGCCTTCGTCCACTGTGCGATTCTATTGCCCGGCGGCGGGATCGGCTACCACCGCCACGACGATAGCGAGGAGATTTTTATCACCGTCGACAATGCCTCGCAATTTTCCCACAATGGAAGAACCGCAGAAATTGAGGGCGGGGCGACGGTGCCATTGCGCTCGGGCGAGGTCCACGCCATCTACAATCACACCGACCAGGAGACGCGGTGGTTCAACGTCCACTGCGTGGTGCCCGGGGGCGAGCCCAAATCGATCGATCTAGGTGACGACCGGGTCGGCGCCGAGTTGGAGTCGACCGACCGCCTGCCGGTGGGGCGGCTCGACCGCGAGGCGCTGAAGTACCACCAATCGCACGGTGGCAAGGGCGAGGTCGGCAGCCGGAGGATCTGGGGCCCGGAGGACTTTCGTTCTAACTTCGGCTTTTTCGCCCACTGTCTCATGCCGCCCGATACTTCGATCGGCTACCATAGCCACGAAGGGATTGAGGAGGTCTATATCGTCATCGAGGGCAGCGGGCGGATGACGGTGGATGACGAGACGCAGGAGGTCTCGCAGTGGGACGCGATCCCCAGCCGGTTGGGCGGCAGCCACGGCCTTTACAATCACACGCAAGAGAATCTGGAGCTTTTGGTCGTCGCCGTCTGCGCCGAAAAGGGGCAATTCGACTCGACGAACCTCGGCGACGATTTGAGTCAACGCTAAACACAGAGAGAAAGGATCTACTATGGCATCGGTGAAAATCACCTTTATCGGCCACGCTTCCTTCCGCTTCGAATCCGATAAGTCGGTCACCTATTTCGACGCCTGGTTCGACGACAATCCCACTGCAAAGATGAAACTCAGCCAGGTCAGAAAGGCCGATATTGCGATCGCCAGCCACGGCCACGGCGACCACATCGGCGATTCTTATGAAATTTGTAAAAAGACTCGGGCCAAATTCGTCGGCAATTACGAACTATGCGTGGTGGCCGAACAGGTGCACGGGCTGAAGATGGGCTCGCGCGCACTGTCGATGAATCCCGGCGGTACGGTCAAGGTCAAGGACGCGGCGATCACCATGGTGCAGGGCCACCACTCGCAGTCGCTGTCGGATCACGTGATCGGCGCGGAGCGTCCCACGGGGCTGCTCTTCCACCCCGACAGTGCGGTCAATGGTTTCTGCATCGCCTACGACAATGGGATCACCATTTACGATACGGCCGATACCTGCCTCTTTAGCGATATGCAACTGATCGGCCAGATGCACGGGCCGCAGGTGGCGATTATGCCGGTGGGCGGGCAGTATACGATGGGGGTGCGCGAGGCGGCGCGGGCGGCGAGTCTGATTCGGCCGGATGTGGTTATTCCCTGTCATTACGGGCCGATTATGGGGCAACCGGCGGATATCGGCGAGTTGAAGAAGGCGGTTAAATTTCTGTCGCCCAATACCGAGGTGGTGGAGATGAAGGTGGGGCAGACGTTGACGTATACGGCGAGTAGTTATCGGGTGAAGTAGCTAGCTGGTTATCAAACGCGCTCCGCTTTAGATCTACTCGAGCTTTTACAGGGAAAAAGGACTCTCGGGTGGGTAGCGTGCGATCGAAGGAACCGAGATAGGGAATGTCCTCTCCAATGCCCCGGATCTTATAATTCAATTGGGCCTGCAGCTCCTTATCCGGTTTATCGATGTATTGGGCAAAATATAAGAATTCCTCTATTTGAACTAGTTGCAGAAAGAAGGGCCAGCGCTCCAGCCATTCCCCAGCCAGCGAATGCTCTCGGTTATAACCTTCCATCACCTGTTCGAAGCAGCGTTCCATGCAGGCTTTTCGCCCAGCCAAATTCCGGGACGAAATCCAGCCGGTTCCACTAGTGCCAGGTAGCGGCCAATTCGTATATAAACCAGAATTGGGGATCGCGGGTGTCTTTCATCGAATTATCTGCTCGAGTAAACCGCTGCGTGCAAAGTATTTGTAGAGGACCAGCGCGATGACTTTGTGGCCCTCGCCGGTGAGGTGAATGCCGTCGCTTTCGAAGTATTTTGTTTTTACTTCGTCGGGGGGGAGGCGGTCGAAGGCGGTCAGGAGGTCTACCAATAGCACTTCTTCGTCGCGTGCTACCTGGCGGACGAACTCGGCGTAGCGACGGTGGAGGGGGACGAGTTTGTCGAGGTCGTTTAGCCAGCGTTCGGCCAAGTATTCGGGTTCGGCACCCGCGGTGTGCGAGGTGGGTGCCGTGAGCAGGATGGGGACGATGTCGTTTTGGCGGGCGAGGTGGATGATTTCTTTGAGGTTGGCAGCGAAGTCTGCGGGGGAGACCCTGGCAGGGTGCTGTGCGATTTCTTCCGCGCCGTATAACTCAACTGCGAAGAAGTTGAAAAACTGGACCAGCCGCAGTTCGGACAGTTTAATCGCCGATTGCCAGCGGTCGCGGTTGAATTGGCCGACGGCTTTGTCATCGAGTCCGAAATTAGCCCAGTGGTCGTTCCAGCCGAAGTAGAGCGCGACGGCTTTGGGGGCGAGGGGGATGATATCGCGTTCGAATTGTTTCAAGCCCTGATAGGAACTCCAGCCGGCGACGGCGGTGTTGAGATAGCTGAAGTTGTGGTTGGGGTTTCGGCCGTCGACGAGTTCGTCGAAGAGCTGGTCATAGAGACCCCATGCCGTGCAGGAGTCACCCATAAAGACGATCGAGGGCTTGGTGTCGCGTAGCGACTCGAGCTGGGTGTAGTATTGTTTGGGGGCCCAGAGGAGTTCCCGATCGGCCTTGTAGTTGTTTTCGAGGAGTACCGGGTCGGGCCAGCCGAATTCGATGCGGGTGGGGAAGAGCCGGAACTCAAAGTCGATCGCCCGCAGCACAATCTCGCCGAGGACGAGGGCGCAGGCGAAGCTCATTAGAGCCAGCAGGGCGGTGTAGAGGGTTTTGCGATCGAGGCGGCTCATGGGTTGGCTTTCAGGTATTCGCTCAGCGCGGTCATCGCGCTGGTTGGCAGGTGTTGCGCGGCGAGGCGATAGGCTCGTTGGGCGCCGTCGCCGTCGCCGGCTTTTTGCGCGAGCCAGATCAGGGCGCGGTAGGTCTCGGCGATTTGCGAGCCGAGTTCGGCGGCTTGTTGGAAAGTCGCCCGGGCCTGGCGGGTATCGCCCGTGGCGAGGAATACCGCGGCGAGGTTGTGGTGGGAGGAGGGTTGGTTGGGGCGCAGGTCGATGGCTTGTTGGTAGGCGGTGGCGGCGCGGGCGAATTGCCGGCGGGCGAAGAAGATATTGCCGGCTTCGATTGCGCGGGTGAGGG
>JAYYUU010000280.1:0-8473 GCA_036343835.1 Candidatus Latescibacterota bacterium
GCGTACTGGTCGTTGAGATTGATCGAGTGGGCGGTATGGGTCGGCAGCACCGAGGCCATATGCATGGCCATGGCCTTGCCCAGCGTGCCGCCTTCGAATTGCAGCAGGACCTGGATATTGGCCTTGCCGCAGGCCCAGCCGGCGGCCATCGTGTCTTCGAGCGAACCACCGATCATATACATGTCGGCGAGACCGTAGATCAATTCCTGGACCCCACCTAATGGCGTGCCGTGCATGATCAGGGGCAGGTCGGTTTGTTGGCGCAGGCGCTGCCAGCCGTTGATGTCCTTTTTGTCCAGGGGGTCTTCGATATAGCCGACGATGGGGTGGTTTTTCTCCAATTCCTTGATAATCGGCAAGGCGGAGCCGAGGCTGCGGTTGTGGTTGAAGTCGTAGTGGATGCGGAAGCTCTCGGGGGCGACTTCCTCAGCCAGGCGGGTTTGCTCAAAGACGTCGTGGTAGGAGCAGGTGTGAATTTTGAAGACGCGGTAGCCCTCTGCAGCGGCGCGTTTGATCTCGTCGCGGAATACGGCGGGGGAACAGGGTCGGGTCCAGGCGGCGACGGCGACGGAATCGCGCTTTTTCTGGCCGAGGAGTTTGTGGACGGGAAGGTCTAGGGCTTTGCCCATGATGTCGTAGAGCGCGCAGAGCAGACCGGTGCCGCCGGCGCCGCGATTGTCGTTGATAAAGTCGAAGGGGCTTTGGCCGATGAGGTGGGCGACGGAGTCTTTGGCCGGGATGGCGTGGGGGCGCACCCGGGTGTCGCCATAGCCTACGATGCCAGCATCGGTGTGGACTTTGTAGACGACGCGGCAGTCGATGCCGTAGAGGTCGACCCGGCGGGTGGCGTAGCGGGTGGCGAGTTTGGGGGCGATGGGGATGATTTCGATATCGGTGATCTTCACGGTGCTCTCCTTGCTGGGGGCGGAGCGAGGGCGTATTATGAAGTCGGGCTCAAGATAGGGGGATGGAGGTGGGCACACAAGGGTAAAACGCCGGACGCCCGGTCCCTGGTAGCAGGAAAAGCCAATGTGCAAAATCGGACTGAGCCTGGCGGTAGTCGCCCTACTGGGCGGCCAGGGCAGTGCTGCCGAGCAGATGCTCTTTCATGTCGGACCGGGTCGGCAACCCCGATCTGTTTATAATGGACGCCGACGGCGCCCATCCGGGTATCGACGTCAGCCCGACCTGGAGCCCCCGGCCCGTTGACCACGCTGGTCCGGGCGCGGTCCTGGGGGCAGATCAAAGCCCAAAGGGGATATCCCGGGCCGTTTTCTACTGGAGCGAAATAGATGGCCAGACTCAAAGGCGCGATCCGCGACGAGATCTCTGCAGCGAAAGTCCCGGCCAAAGTACACGTGCTCAATAGCGGGGGCCGTTTTGTGCATCCCGCCGACAGCCTTTTGAAGGTGGGGCCGGGCGACCCGTTTTTCTATTGCGACGGAGACTTCGAAGTAGTGGTCCCGCGCGGGGCGGTCGATATCGTCGTCGAGCGCGGGACGGAGTATACGCCGTTGCGGCAGGCGCTTTATGCGCCGTCGATGGGGAGTGTCGAGGTGGATCTGACTCTTGTGCGCTGGATCGATCTGCCGGAGCAGCGCTGGTATCCGGGGAATACGCATATCCACTACGACGAACTGGAGGATAAGCCCGAGGAGCGGTTGCGGTTGGAGCCGGAGGTCAACGATCTGAGCGCGACGGCGGTCAGCATCCTGCAGCGCGGGCAGATCCCCTACGCCTCGAATAAATTCCCCATCGGGTTTATGACCGATTTCTCCACCGACCATCGCCAGGTTGACTGCGGCGAGGAGACGCGGCATAATTCGAGCCACGGCGGCTACGGCCACGTGATGCTGCTCAATTTGCGCAATCTGGTCGAGCCGGTGAGCCGCGGCGATCTGGTCAGCGCCTTCGACCCGGATTATCCGCCGCTGTGCCACGCCTGCGACGACGCGAAGACCCAGGGCGGGATTGTCATCTGGTGCCACAACGGGCGCGGGATGGAGGCGCCGGTGGCGGCGGGTTTGGGCAAGCTCGATGCGTTTAATCTCTTCGACCCGTGCTGGAAGGATCTCGAGTACGATATCTGGTACAAGTTGCTCAATTGCGGGATTCGCCTGCCGGCTTCAACGGGATCGGATTGGTATGTCTGCTCGAATAATCGCGTCTATGTGCAGACCGAGGATGCATTCAGTTATACAAGCTGGCTCGCAGGGCTTAAAGCGGGGCGGACCTTTATTACCAATGGGCCGGCGTTGTGGCTGGTGGTTGAGGGACAAGGGCCGGGGGCGCAGATTGCGGCGCGTGGCAGAGTGGTCGTAGAAATGGCATGGCGGTCACACTACCCGCTGGATCGCGTCGAGGTAGTGCGCGACGGGGAAGTGGTCGATACCCGGGTGTTGCAGGAGACGGCGGAGCAGCGTGAGGGTGCGTGGTCGGTCGATGTCGACCTCGCAGGCGATGGGTGGGTCGCGGCGCGGGTCTTCGGGGCGGCGCGGGATAGTTTTGGGCAGGCGGTCTACGCGCATGCGAGTCCGGTATATGTCGGCACGGGGGTGCCGGCGGAGCGGGCGGGGGATGCGGCGGCGTTTTTTGCGCGCGGGATCGAGGAGTCGAGCGGGTTGATCGGGCGCTTTGGTCGCTTCACTACAGATGCGCAGCGAGAAGAGGTGTTGCACTTGTTCGCAGAGGGCCGCAAGGTCTACGCCAAACTGGAGAAAGAGCATGGCTGAGCAGATAAAGGTTCTGATCACAGGCGCGGCCGGGCAGGTGGGGTCGCAGTTGATCAGGGGGATGCAGGATCGGTATCAGCTGCGGGGTTTGGATCGGGAGCCGGTGTCGGGGTTGGAGGATAGCATCGTAGGCGATGTGGGGGATTTCGATACGATGCTCAAGGCGACGGAGGGCATGGACGCGGCGATCCATCTGACGGGGATCGACAAGCAATGGGAGGATGTGCTGCACACCAATTTGATCGGGACCTACAACCTGCTCGAAGCGGCGCGGGTCAACGGAGTCAAGCGGATCGTCTACGCCAGCCGCGCCGGGGTCCATGGCCCGCAGCCCGACGAAGTGACCCGGCGGGTGGATATGCCCCTGCAGCCGATCGGGCTCTATACGGTTAGCAAGGTGTTTGGCGAGGCGCTGGGTTTTTCGTATGTGCAGCAGCACGGGCTGGAGTTCGTGGCGGTCAGGATCGGCAACTTCAACCGGGATCGCGACCAGCCCGAGCACCCACACCAGTTGAGCCACTCAGACTGCGTGCGGGTTTTTGAGCGGGCTGTGATCCACCCGGGGGTCAAATACGAGATCGTCTACGGGGTGTCCGACAGCACCTGGCCGCGTTACGATCTGGACCACGGGCGCGAGGCGATTGGCTATGATCCGCAGGACAAATCCGACTGGAAACCCGAAGGAGGTGAGCAATGAGCGCCTACGAACCACTTGATCTTAGTGCGCGGTACAACGCTGGTCTGGACTTGCTGGGCGGTAGAGGGCTGCTTGGCGCACAGACGTTTCGCGGGTTGCCCTTTATGCTCGGCGAAGATCCCGAAAAATGTCTTATCGCCTGTGGCGGAGAGGTCGACGCGGTGGAGATTGCCGTGGGTCGCCGGGCGACCTGGCTGGTGGTGGCGCATCGGTTGCTCGAGTCGGGGATTGGGGCGAACGGACCCCTGGGCGTCGAAGTGGCCGAATACGCGTTTTGCTACGAGGGAGGGGAAGAAGTGCGGGTGCCGGTGCGCGACCGCTTTGAAATATCGGTGGTGCCCCCCGCCAATGGCGGCGCACCGTTTGTCGCGGTGCCGGACACCAACGACCGGGTGCAGCCGCGCGATGCGGGCGAATGGGGTATGGCCGGCCGGCGGCAGATGGAAGTCGACGCGGGGCGGGCGCGGCACTTCGCGCTCTGGGTGTGGAAGAATCCGCATCCCGCCGCGGTGCTGGAAAAGGTCGTGGTCCGGGCGGCGGGGCCGGCTTTTGTGATTGGCGCGATCACCGTGAGCGATCTCGCCGAGGAGCCGATCTGCCGCGAGGGCACCCGGGAGGTGGTGATCAGCTTGCTGCAGGAGGAGGACGTGCGCGAGTCCGCCGCGCTCGAAGTGGAAGTCGACCGGGGTGTCGCGACCTATCCCTACCCGCTGCCGGAGCAGTCGGTCGAGGATTTTATCGCCGACCGCAAGGGCTGGGGCGAGGCCCAAAACGAGGGCAGTAGCCCGGCGTATGTCGAAATCGCCGCCAATCCTTCGGCCACGGTGCAGGTCAAACGGGACGATGAGGTGTTGGGGGAAGCCAATTGGGGTGAACTGCGGGATAAGGGCCAGGTCGAGGCGTCGGAGCGGGTGCGGTTGGAGGTGGTCGACCGCGGGCGCAACTGGGTGCAGACCAAGGTCGTCGACGACGAGACGGGGAAGCCCGTGCCCTGCCGCGTCCACTTCCGCTCGCCCGAGGGGGTCCCCTATGCCCCGCACGGCCACCACGCCCACGTCAATTCCAATATGGGCACCTGGCATATCGACGTGGGCGGCGACGTGCGGCTGGGCCAGATCACCTATGCCTATATCGACGGGACCTGCCAGGGCTGGTTGCCGCGCGGCGAGGTGGTGGTGGACGTGGCGCGGGGTTATGAATACGAGCCGCTGAGGGCCAAAGTCGAGGTCAAACCCGGTCAGCGTGAGCTCGAACTGCGGCTCAAGCGCTGGTGCCATATGAACGAGGAGGGCTGGTATAGCGGCGATTCGCACGTGCACTTCCTCTCGGCCCAGGGCAGTCTCACCGAGGCGCAGGGCGAGGATCTGAACGTGGTCAACCTGCTGCAGTCGCAGTGGGGCGGGCTGTTTACCAATACCGAGGAGTTTACCGGGGGCGAGATGGCCACGGCCGACGGGAAGAATATCGTCTACGTGTCGCAGGAGAACAGGCAGCACTTTTTGGGCCATCTGATCCTGATGGGCTTGAAGGAGCCGGTGATGCCCTGGTGCTCGGACGGACCGGGCGAGGCGGAACTGGGTGGGACTTTGGAGGTGCCGATGGCCGAGTGGGCCGATCGCTGCAGAGACCAGGGCGGCAGCGTGGTGATCCCACACCTGCCCAGCCCCAATGGCGAGCCGGCCGCGCTAATCGCCACCGGCCGGGCCGACGCGGTGGAGATGCTCCGGCACGGGACCTATCAGCACGGCGAGTATTATCGCTATTTGAACTGTGGCTACAAGCTGCCTTTAGTGGGCGGCACCGACAAGATGAGCAGCGATGTGCCGGTGGGCATTTATCGCACCTACGTGCAGATTCCCCAAGACGAGCCTTTTACCTATGCCAACTGGTGTAAGTACATGGCGGCGGGGCGCACCTTCCACAGCGGCGGGCCGCTGATCCGCTTTTCCGTCGACGGCCATTCGGTGGGGGATACGGTGCAGTTGCCGGGCAATGGCGGTACGGTGGAGGTGGCGGTCGAGGCCGAGTCGGTGTTGCCGATCCACGCGCTGGAGGTGGTGCAGGAGGGGCGGGTGGTGGCCGCTACCGAAGAGGCTAAAGGGACGCGCAAGTTGAGCTTGAAAGCCAAGGTCAAAGTGGAGGGGCACTCGTGGCTGGCGGCGCGGTGCAGCGGGCCGGGCTACGAGCAGAGCGTGCCGCACTACGACGGTTGGGGCCGGGGGATTATGGCGCATACCTCGCCGGTGTATATCGCCTGCGGCGGCGAGTGGTGGATGTTCGACCAGGACACGGCGCAGTATATGTTGACATTGGTGGAGGGCTCGCTGCACTATATCCGCCACAACAGTCGGCAGCACTTGCGCGATGACGTGACGCATCACCACGGCGAGGAGGACCACCTGGCCTATTTGCAGCGGCCTTTCCAGCAGGCGCAGGAGGCGATTCACCGCCGGATGCACCAGTTGGGGATTCCGCACTGAGGGGATGCAAGGTGCTTGCTGGGGGTGAGCCATTCCAAGCGACCTCAGTGCGCGATACAATGCCGGGCTGGATTTGCTGGGCGGGCAAGGGCCGGCTTGGTATAGAGCGCGGATCAGTAGGCCACCGTCAGCGCGTGTAGCGCCGAGTCGTCCCCGGTCTGCGCCCCCAGATCGACGCGGCACAGGTAAATCCCCGGGCTGACCAACTGCCCCAGCTGGTCCTGCCCCGACCAGGTAAAGTGCATCGCCGGTCCCGTCGCCGACGGCAACAATAGCGCCACGATTCGCCCCGACAAATCGAAGATTTCTATCCTGGGATCGGCCACTTCCACCTTGAAGATCACCAGGCTGATCTCGACCTGGTCGTTGGTCCCATCGCCATTGGGGGTCAGGACCGGGGTGGAAAAGCGCAGGTCGTCGATGAGCCTGGCGCTGCCGGTGAGTTCGGGCAAGAGGACGATATTGGCCCGGCGTTCGGCCGCCTCCACGGACTGCCAGAGCCCGGGTCGCGCGCTGGAACCCAAATCCAGGCCAAAGACGGTGGCATTGCGCACGACGCGGGTGGTGAAGTCCACCTGGAGCGAGTCGGCTTTTACGGTCCGGGGCAGGACCACGAGCAGCGAGTCCTGCTGCGTTAGGATCTGGTTGGGGACGATATTTTCGCCGCCGATTTGTACGCCGATGTCATCCGCCCGCCCGGGCAGGACAAAGCGCAAGAGGTCGAAGCCGTCATCCCCCTCGTCGCTCTGTGGCCACAGCGTGTAGACAAAGCGAGTGTCTTCGTTGGGACGGGCGCTGCGCGGCATAATGCTGCCCCTGGCTCCCTGCACCAGGGCGTCGTCGAATTCGATGGCTAGGGAGCGCAGCGTGGGAGCCACCTGCGGATCGTCGGTGGAGAGGATCATCTCCAACTGCACGAAGCGCCGCGGGCTGGCCGATTTAAAGGTCTCGCTGGAGAACTGATAGACATTGCTCCACTCGCCCCAGTCCGCGCCGGCGACCAGGGCGGTGTCGATCGGGCCGCGCAGGACTTTGGGCGAGCTATTCCACTTCTCCTCGGTGATCTCTTCGCCGATTTTGTTGTGGAAGGTATGGACCGGCGCCAGTGCGTTGCCCGAGCGCGAGCGCAACTGCAACCGGGTGCCGACGGGCAGTTCGGCATCCCAGGAGAGGCTCCTGACGATGCGGGGGCGAGCGTCGCCGCTCGATCGGGCGAGATCGATGAAGTCCGACGAGAGCGCGACCCGGGCGGGATGGCCCGATGAGAAGAGCATCTACTCCGCCCATTTGGTCTCGAACCACTCCCGGTCGGTGAGGCCGTGCCAGAACAGATAGCGCATTTTGCGCGTTTTGAACAGGTAGCGGATGCGGTAGAGCCCCTGGGCCTTGGGATCGACGTGGGTGAGCAGCTCGGTGTAGTCGAGGGTTTCGGGTACTGGCAGGGAAGTGGCGATGCCGGGGGTGCCATCTGAGAACAGGATGCGGTGGCCCCGCCCGGTACTGCCGCGGTGGGCGCCGGAAGTACCTTCAAACCGGAGCAGGGAGTAGAGGAAGAGCTCGTCGACGTAGAACGCGGCGCCCAGGTCGACGTAGAACCAGGTACCGGCAGTCAACCAGCCGATGGACTGGTTGAAACCGAGCCCGGTGCTCAGGTTGCCCGAGGTGATCAGGTTGGTGGTATTCATATCGGCGTCGAAGAGATTCTCGGGGGCGACGGCCACGGTGCCGTTGAGGAAGGTGCCTCGCTCCCGGGTGCCGATACCGATATTGTCACCCACGGCCAGCACCTCGATTTCGGAGAGGGCGGCGTCCGGATGCTGTTCCCCGGCGACGATGCCGATGTACTGGACGACCTGATAGCGGTTTTCGTAGTCCAGATCCAGATCGAGATCGGAGTCGACGACTACGACGCTGTCGGCGACCGCGTACTCGAGTGGAATAATCACTTCGGTGGCCTGGTTGGGCTGGGTCGTGTGGTAGACGGGCTCGAACTCGAAGATGTCCTCGATGGCCTGGATTCGCGCCCCGGTGAAGACGTAGACCGTGAACTGCCGCAGGGGCCGGGCGCCCGGCTCGTCGGGAAAGCGCAGGCGGATCTGGCGGGCCAGCACCGCGCGTCCCAGATCGATATCGACATACCACTGCTTGAGCGCGTCGTCGGGGTCGGGCTGCCAAAAGGTAGAGGGATCGCCGTCGAGCAGGAGGGCGGCGGTGCCGGAACTGGTGCCGGTCTCCCATACACCGCCTCGGACCTCGCCGCGCCGCTGGGTCGGGTGGGCGAAGAGGTGGGCGTCGCGCACGGCGTCTATTTCCCGACTGAAGCGGACCAGGCTCAGCTCGCCCGCATCCCCCACCTGGACCAGGTCGCGGGGCATGGTCCAGGTCCGCCACTCGATTTCGCTGTCGAAGACGAACACCTCGGCCGAGCCGGCGCCCGCCCAGCAGAGCGCGCCAAAGAATATGAGAGCCGTTGTTTTGCCGCGTGCGAACATGGTACGCCGTTAGTAAGCGATGCCCAGCGGGCGCAGTTGCCTTTTCGCGCCCGTCTCGGACCGTAACGCTAT
>JAYYUU010000281.1:0-5625 GCA_036343835.1 Candidatus Latescibacterota bacterium
GGAGGCCTTTGGCGGCAGACGGCTACCCTATCCAGAGCAGCTCTAAATCAACTACCCTACTTTTCATCGAATGTCGGCGACTACCGCAGAAGAAAATGGATGGTAGCTCTTCCTGCCGACGACCAATAGCTATATAGTCGAAGATGCCTGACCCTCCAAGGACATCGTGCTCGCCTCTGCGCCGATGGCCTGAGCACGGCCTATCCAGAACAACGCGGTCATCAACGACCAGTTGGGCGCGTTGCCGTTGCTCGTGCTATTCGAAACCGAGGCCCGTCTGGCCCTGTCCTACGACCACCGCGTCAATTGGCAATTGCTCGAATTTTACGCCGTGGACGAGCTGGCCAACACGGACCTCCCATTTGTGGGATTTGCCGACGTGGAAACGGGCAGCCGTTGGAATATTCTCGGTCGAGCGGTCGATAGGTCCCTGGCAAGGCCCCCAGTTGCAGCAAATACCCGCCTACAACTCGATGTGGTTAGCCTGGGCGGCGTACTCGGCTGTAAATCGCAATGTGGAACGGCGAAGGCCTGTTGGCAGGCCCCACCGCCGTCGCTGTCGCTGTCGATGGAATACTGCAGCGTGATTTTGCTCTGGGCCAGAACTTCCCCAATCCCTTCAACGCCACTACCCTGATCTGCTATCAGTTACCCGCAACCACCTCGGTCTCATTGGTCGTTTACAATAGCGCTGGCCAACTCGTCCGTCACCTGGACGCAGGCTACGAGCAAGCCTGGGCCTTATATACAGCGTTGGGGCTGACGCACTGAGAGTGGGGCCAACACGGCCAGCGGCACCTATTTCTATCGATCGGGAATCGGTGTAAACGAGCAAAAATTGACCCGATCGATGGCCCTGGTCCGCTAGCCCCATCCAGCAGACTTGAGTTACCCCCCAGTGTCATGGTATATTCTCGGCCCATTTACAAAAGCGAGGATATACCATGTCCCTTATGTGTATCGCTGTAGCTACCGCCTATCTATTGCTCGCGCCGTACCCATCGGCCGGCGCCGACTTTCACGGCTTCGACCCGGCGACATTCGACGGTCTGATGCTGCCGCCCGCAACGCTGCAAGCCATGGCCGCCGAGGCCGCGCAGAAATCCCCGCCCCAAAACGGCGAGTTCCTGGTCTTCGGCTTTGCCAATTTACAGCGCGATATCAGTTTCGGCATCAAGGTTGAAAAAAGCATCGAGCGCAATGCCGAGGCCGCCGGGATCGAACTGCTGATAGCCGACAACAGGCTCGACGGCCCGACCGCCCTGGCTAATGCCGAGAGTTTTGCCCGGCGCCGCACCGACTTTGTAATCGAATTTCAGACCGACGTCAATTTCGGTCCAGCGATTATGCAGCACTTCAATCGCAAAGAAATCGGCGTCGTCGCCATCGACATCCCGATGCCCGGGGCCACCTACTTCGGTGCCAACAATCCCCGTTCGGGTTTTATGGGCGGCTCTTATTTGGCGCAAGCGGCGCAAGTGCGATTCGGCGATCGGGCGTTCAAGGAGGGCTATTTCGTTGTCGGTGAGCTGCCGCAATCCGGCGCGATTCCGGCGATGCGCACCGAGGGCCAGATCGCCGGTTTCCTTGCTGCGCTGCCGGGTTTTCCCCGCGAGCGCATTATCCGCATCGACACCAAGAACACGCTGCAGTACTCCTTCCAGCAGATGAGCAACGCGCTCGGGCGCATTCCTGCGGGTGCACCGATCCTGCTCACCGCGATCAACGACCAGTCGGTCACCGGCATGTTGCGCGCGGTGCAGCAAAAGGGGCGTGTAGGGGATGTGATCGTCGTGGGCAAAGGTGCTGACGAATTGCAGACGATGGTCGCAGAAGATACATTCGTCGCCTCGGTCGCCTATTTCCCTGAGCGCTACGGCAACTATCTGATTCCGCTTGCCCTAATGCGCCTGGCCGGCCATGCCGCACCACTAGCGGTCTCCGTCGCGCATGTGATGGTCACTCCGGCGAATATCTGCCAGTTCTACCCCGAATACGAGTGCCAAGGTTCTCCGGGTTTTGACTATATTTTTCCGCAAGAGGCATTTATCGCGCACTTGCAGACTCTGCAGGACGACCCCGAGCTGGCCGATTACAGACAGCTGATTCCCGATCATTAACAAGCCGTTGTAAACCCCTGCTTGGCCTCGGATGGTTCACCAGGTACTCAAGGCGAAAAGACCTTAGAAGAAAGGGCTAAATGGCCACAGATTCGCCCCTCCTCGTAATGGAGGGCATCGGTAAATCATTTGGCAGTGCGCAGGTCCTGCGCGATGTCGATCTGCGTTTGCGCGCTGGAGAGGTTCTGGCGCTCTTGGGCGCAAATGGTGCGGGCAAGTCGACCTTGGTGAAAATTCTCTGCGGTGTCTATCGCCGGGATGCGGGCACCGTCCGGCTCGACGGCGAGCAGGTGCACCTGACCCGTCCCGAAGAGGCGATTGCCCACGGCGTGCGCTTTTTGCCGCAGGAGGTCTCGGTGCTGCCCGATCTCAGCGTGGCCGAGAATATCCTGATCGCGGATTTGCCGCTCAAGCGCACCTGGCGGGGTAGGGAGGTCGACCGGTCGGCGTTGCGAGACAGGGCCGTTACCCTGCTCGACCGGCTCGGCAGTGATATCGATCCCGAGCAAGTGGTGCACCGGCTTTCCTCGCCGCAAAAGCGCCTCGTCGAAATCGCCCGCGCCCTCGCTGGCCAAGCGCGAATCATCGTGATGGACGAGCCGACCGCCGCGCTCACTGAGCACGAGGCGCATGCGCTTTTCGCCGTCGTCGAACGACTGAAGGGGCAGCAGATCGGCATCATCTATATCTCGCATTATCTCGACGAGGTCTTTGCGATTTCCGATCGCATCGCGGTGCTGAGGGACGGGTTCAATGCCGGCGAATTCGCGACCGTCTCCGCGTCGCGTCGGGAAGTGCTCGACTCGATGCTCGGCACGAGTGTCGATGAGCTCTATCCGCCGCGGGGCAAACCCACCGACGAGATTGCGTTGGAAGTGGAGAATTTGAGTTTTCCCGCCGCGCTGAACCAGGTCTCCTTCGCGGTGCACCGCGGCGAGATTTTGGGGGTATTCGGCTTGCTCGGATCGGGGATCGACCAGGTTGGCCGCGCCGTCTATGGCGCACTCGGGCCCATGCCCGGAGCCATCATTGCGCTCGGTGGTCGGTCCTATGCCCCGGCGGATCCGCGCCGCGGTCGTGACGTGGGCATCGGTTTTGTCGCCGCCGAACGCCAGCGCGAAGGCATCGTCCCCGATCTGGGTGTTGCCGCCAATCTTACACTGCCTTTTATCGATCGCTTTACGCGTTTCGCAGCGGTGTCGAGACCGCGCGAACTGGACTATGCGCAGAGCTGGGTCGACCGCCTGGGCATTCGTAGCGCCCATCTTAGGCAAGAATTGCGCCTGCTCTCAGGTGGCAATCAGCAGAAGGTCTGTCTGGCCCGCTGGTTGGTTGAGGGGCTCGAGGTTTTGATTCTCGAAGAACCTACGCGCGGTGTCGATCTGGGCGCGCGGCAAGAGCTCTATCTGGCGCTCAGGCAATGGACCGCCAAGGGCCTCGCCGTGCTGCTGGTCTCTTCCGACGCCGAAGAAGTGGCCGGCGTCTGCGATCGCGCTATCGTGCTCGATCGCGGCCGGGTGTCCGGCCGTTTCGCCGGTGGGGCCTCGCCGGCGGATTTACTCCACGTGTCTACTGTGAAAGACCATTCATGAGCATCGCCACCTTACTCAATCGTCCCGGTGCGGGTGTCGCCTTGTTATTGGTATTTTATCTCGTCGTCGCCGTGCTCTTCAGCGCACTTTCGCCGTGGTTTTTATCCTTTGACAATATGATGAGCATCGGCGCCAATATGGCCTTTATCGGTTTGATGTGCGCGCTGCAGACGCCGTTGATTATCGCCGGGGGATTGGATCTTTCGGTGGCAGCGGTCGCTGGATTGTCGGGCGTCGTTGTCGCACTATTGCACGCCTCGGGTGTCGGGATTGTCGCCGCCTGTCTTATCGCTCTGGCGTTGGGCGCAGCCATCGGCTCGCTCAATGGTTTGCTCGCGGTTCGTCTGGGGTTGAATCCGCTGATTGCGACGATGGGCACGATGAGCGTTATCGGCGGGTTGGCCCTGGTGCTGACCGGGGGGCTGACCAAACCGCTGATGGAGCCCGGTTTCAACTGGCTCGGCGGCGGGCAGTTGCTTGGATTACCGGTGCCGCTGGTGTTGATGCTATTGGTCTATATTGCACTCGGCTGGCTACTGGCGCGAACCCGCTTTGGCCGCTTTGTCTACGCGGCAGGCAGCAACCCGGAGGCCAGCCGACTGGTCGGCGTGCCCGTCGCGCGGACCCTGATGATCCTCTACACGCTCTCGGGCCTCAGCGGCGCCGCCAGCGGTCTGGTCCTGGCGGCGATGCTCTATGCGGCGGCGCCTGACGCGGCGGGGCAACATTTGCTGACGGTGATCGCCGCCGTCGTCTTGGGGGGGACTAGTCTCTTCGGCGGGCGCGGGACGATCTGGGGCACTTTGCTGGCGGTGTTGCTGCTGGGCACGCTCAATAATGGTCTGACGCTGATGGACGTGTCCAGCTTCTGGCAGGACGTGACCCGCGGCACGGTGCTCTTGCTGGCGGTTGGTCTAGACCAGGTTCGCACCCGTGCAGCCGGTGGCTGAAGCGGAGACCGCCGTCAAGCGGCCCCGCGCCGCAGGCTATGTGGCGGGCGCTGCGCTGCTTTTGAGTGGGCTGGCCCTCAACCCGTTGGCCTTCGCCCATTTTTTGCCAGCAGATTCGCTGGGCAAGCAAGCGGTGCTCGGGCTGCAAGTCGCGCTGATGGTTGGTGGCGGTTTGTTGGCTTGGCGGCGACCCTTGTTGCCGCTTGGAGCCACTGTGTTGGTTTCCGCCGCTTTTGGCGTGCTTATCGCCCTAGGCATCTACGGCACCGCCCGCTCGGTGCAAGAGATACAAGAGCACAAGGAACTGCTGGCGACTCTCGATCGCAGCGAAGCGCTACAGCAATATTTGAGCGCCAAAGTCCTACTGCTGCTAGCTGCGGATATCTCCCAAGGCCAATTGCCCACCGCACTCACCCGCCACCTCTTCGCTGACGAAGTGGCGGTAGTCGATCTGGAACCGATCGCTACAACGAACCATATCGTACCAATGCAGGGCATCCAGGCCCAGCACTGGGAAGCCGCCCCCGTGGTGCAGCGGCGCAGAGGCGATGTCCAGCTCTGGCGGCTATTGCTGGCCGCTGTGCACTCTTGCGAACGTGCGGAGTTTCACGTCGAGACGGGGCATTTCCTAGACGCGCAGGAACAGATCTACCAGGCGCGTTTGCGCTTTGACGCCCTGGCTGCGACACAAGACGGTAAGCGCGCGCAAATCCGCGCCGGGCTGACGATCGCTTGGCGGCAGCAGCCCGATTCGACCTGGAAGATCTATCGCTGGCATAGCGAAGAGCTGGAGATACTGACTCGAGCGGGATCCCTCTTCACGGAAATCCTCGACCAGGCGCTACCACGTGCAGAGGATTGCGCCCGTGCCCGATTCTCCCGCCATGCGGCTCTGGTGCGTCAGTCGTTTATCGACTCGGCGTTTATTGGACCGCATCGCTACTTCACCCGTCAGGCTTTCGA
>JAYYUU010000282.1:0-6851 GCA_036343835.1 Candidatus Latescibacterota bacterium
CCCGAGATCGTGATCAAAGGAGGGGTCATCGCCCATGCGCAGATGGGCGATGCTAACGCCTCGATCCCGACGCCGCAGCCAGTTTATCCGCGCCCGATGTTCGGATCGTACGGGGGGGCGGTTGGTCCGACCTCGCTTTCCTTTGTCTCGCAGGCCTCGCGCGAGCGGGTCGCGGCCGAGTACGGACTCGCCAAAGAGGTCGTGGCCGTCGAGCACTGCCGCGATATCGGCAAGGGCGATATGCAACTCAACGATCTGGCTCCCGATATCGAAGTCGATCCAGAGACCTATAAAGTGCAGGTCGATGGCGAAGAGATCAGCTCTGAGCCAGCGGAGAAGTTGCCGCTGGCTCAGCTCTACCACCTGTTCTGAATGGATCGCCTCGGCCACTTATTGCACCTCGGAGACAGCGGATTGCCAGCCGGCGGATATGCTTTCTCTAATGGTTTGGAGGGCGCCTACCAGCTGGGTCTGCTGGAATCTCCGACGGCGCTGGAACAATATCTGCGCTCTGCAATCGAAGCGGCTGCTTTTAGCGAGATCCCCTTTATCCATTCCTGTTATCACTCGTCGGGTGCCGATAGTCCGCTCGAGATGCTGGCCTTTTACGATGCGATGCTCACGGCCCCGGCCGTGCGTCGTGCGAGCCTGGTGCTGGGCAAGAACTGGTTGCGCCTGCTGGCCGATTTATATCCACAGGCCGGGCTGGTCGAGCTGCGCCGGCGCTTTGCTGCCGAGCAATGGCCGTCGCATTATACGGTAGTATTCGGGCTGACCCTTTGTACGACTGGTTTTGCAGAGGATGAAGCGCAGCAGCTCTATCTCTTTCAGGTCCTCCGCGACCAGATGAGTGCTGCGGTCCGTCTGGGAATCATCGGCCCGATGGAAGCGGCACGGCGCCAGGCCGCTCTCTATCCGCACGCCACGCGGATGCTGGCTGAGGTAGCGGACTGTTCTTATCTGCAGGCACAACGCTGTACTCCGCAAATCGATATTGCACAGGGAGTACACGATCATCTCTATTCACGACTTTTTCAAAGCTGAACCGAGGACTGACTGCTATGACGCACCATCATCACGATCATCCGCATACCCACGAACCCTTCGCCTCGCCAGGTGAGTTTGCCGCGCGTGAGCCGGTAGGTTCCGATCGCGATTATGCGGCGCGGGCTTTCACCGTGGGTATCGGAGGGCCGGTCGGCAGCGGCAAGACCGCGCTGCTGCAGGCGCTCTGCGAGCGCTTGCGCGGGTCTTATGGCCTGGGGGTGGTTACCAACGATATCTTCACCCGCGAGGACGCCGAATTTCTGCTCCGCCATCGGGTGTTGGAGCAGGAGCGGATCATCGGTGTCGAGACCGGGGGCTGTCCGCACGCGGCAATCCGCGAGGATATCTCGCTCAATCTCAATGCGCTCGAAGAGCTGATGGATCGCTTTACCGATGAACTCGACCTGCTGCTGGTAGAGAGTGGCGGCGACAACCTGGCGGCTCATTTCAGTCGCGAGCTGGTGGATTATTCGATTTATGTCATCGATGTATCCGGCGGCGACAAGATTCCGCGCAAGGGCGGACCGGGGACGACCCAGTCGGATCTGCTGGTGATCAACAAAATCGATCTGGCCGAGATGGTCGGGGCGGATCTGGGGGTCATGCAGCGCGATGCGGAGAAGATGCGCGGCGCGGGGCCCATAGTTTTTGCCTGTATCCGGGATCGGCAGGGGTTGGAGGCGATTGTCGATGAGATGCTGGTGGCGCGTGCGCGGGCGCTTGAGTCCAGGTCATCTGGCTGAGTCGGTGCACCACCATCGGCTCTAATCCCCGCGTATTTGTTCGTCTTGCCCTACGACTTTCTGAACTCGCTGCCTCCGCGAGATTCAGGAATTCTGTTCCCAAACCTGCATCTAAGAGATCACAACCGCGCCGGCACGAGAAAAAATTTGTATCTTTCCGGTCGGTAATTTAGAGTACATATATCCTCACTGATCATAGAATGGCGACCTTATAAAGGTACCGAGAGATTCGGATTCTGGAGTGAAGGTAATTCACTGTATATATCACTGTTTTGTAGCAGTACTATTCAGCGAGCGTTTTTTTTCGGGTCGCTGGGTGCTGAGCGTGGTTTGCCTATTGCTCGTCGCTGTGTCGGTTGATGCGCACCAATTGGCCCCGGTGCTGGATAATTCAGGCACCCTGAGCCTGACCGGTATCAACGAGGACGACACCAATCCCAGCGGCGATACCATCGCCAGCCTCATTGCCAGCGCTGGAGGCGATCGCATCACCGACCACGATCCTGGCGATAGCGAGGGCATCGCTGTGATTGCCGTTGACAACACTAACGGCGCCTGGGAATTTTCCACCAACGGCGGAGGAAGCTGGTCCGCTTTCGGGTCTCCTTCTACTGCCGCGGCTCGACTTCTCGGCGCCGACGGCGCCAACAACCTGGTCCGTTTTGTACCCACGGGCGACTTTAGCGGGTCGGTCGATCCCGGCCTCACTTTCCACGCCTGGGACCAGACCACCGGATCCAACGGCGCCACCGCCGACATCAGCGCCGGAGGCGCCACCGGCGGAACCACCGCCTACTCCACCGCTACCGAAACCGCCGCCATCACCGTCGCTTTGATCAACGACGCCCCAGTGCTGGCCAACATCGAGGGCTCCAACCTTGCCTATGTCGAGGGTGATGCGGCTACGGCTATTACCAGCACCCTGACCGCAGTCGATGTCGATGACGTCAACCTCGAAAGCGCTACTATCCAGATTACAGCCAACTACACTAATGGCGAGGACGGGCTGGCCTTTGTCGATCAATTGGGCATCACCGGCTCCTTTAACGCCAGCACTGGGGCGTTGAACCTTTCCGGTACTGCTTGGGTGGCCAACTTCCACTCCGCACTCAGGGCGGTCACCTACCAGAATACCAATACCAGCAGCCCCTCGACAGCCACGCGTACTCTCAGCATTAGTGCTAACGACGGCAATACCGACTCTAATGCCCAGACTCGAAATATCACCGTCTCGGCCGTCAACGATGCTCCGGTGCACACTGTACCCGCCACACAGACGATCGCCGAAGAAGCATCCCTGACCTTCGCGTCCGTCAATGGCAACCTCATTGGCATTGCTGATCTCGATGACGGTGGCAGCAGCATACAGGTTACCCTCACCCTCACCAACGGAACCGCTACGCTCAACGTCACCACCGGACTCGCGTTTTCCACCGGCGACGGCACCGCCGACGCCTTGATGGTCTTCATCGGTACGCTGACCAACATCAACAATGCACTCGATGGGATGGTCTTTGATCCCACCATCGATTTCAGTGGGGCGGCCAGTGTCCAGATACAGACCGACGACCAGGGCAATACCGGCAGCGGCGGTGCGCTGACCGATGACGACACTATTTCGATCACCGTCTCGGCCGTCAATGATCCCCCGGTCCTGGCCAGTATCGAGGGATCCGATATCACCTATACCGCTGGTGATCCCGCGACTCAGATTAGCGCCGCTTTGCAGCTCACTGATATCGACGATTCGACGATCGAAAGCGCCACGGTGCAAATCACCGGCAATCTCGATAGTGCGGAAGATCTACTCGAGTATGGCTCTACCGGATCTATCACCGGAACGTACGCCTCTGCTACCGGTTTGTTGACCCTGAGTGGCAGTGTTCGATTGGACGATTATCAGACTGCTCTGCGGGCCGTAACTTTTCGCAACTCCAACTCGAATAACCCATCGACATCGATTCGCACGGTGAGTTTCCGCGCTTTTGACGGGGACGACAACTCCAATACCCAGACCCGCGATATCGTCGTGGTTACCGTCGATCCGTCCGAATCGGTGGCGGCCGCGGGTTTGCTGGGCACGACCAGTGCAGTGCCTGGTACCGAGGTGCCGTTGTTTGCGATCAGCGTGATGGCTCCTGGCGGCGAGACCTTGAGCGGGATGGAGCTCATACTTTCGGACCTTTCGAGTGTGACCGGTATCGCAGGCACCGATTTTGATGCACTCAAACTCTATCGCAGCAGCGACGCGTCGTTGGACGGCGCGACCGAGATCGGCTCGCAGAAGACGGTTAATATCGGTAGCGCGACGACGGTCGCGCCGAGTTCGACCGAGACGCTCTCGGCGGCGGCGACCTATTATATCGTCAGTGCGGTGCTTTCTAGCTCGGCGGTTTTGGGCCGTTCGTTCCGAGTGGGTTTTGCGTCGGGCGGATTCCAGACCAGCGGTGCAGATATCGGCACGGTGGTGACGGCCGATGATGCCAATCGGGTAGAGATTGACGGTTTTCTCGAGATCGCTACTTCGTCCGGAGTCGACGATGCTCAATCGGGCACCGGTGCGGTCTGGGGCGACCTCGACAACGATGGCGATCTGGATCTCTATGTCGCGACCGATAGCGGGGCCAATCGGCTCTATCGCAACGACGGTGGACAATCCTTCACCGATATCGCTTCGGGAAGTGGGGCCGACGATAGGGGCCGCGCCGGTGGGGTGGCGCTGGGCGACTACGATCGCGACGGGGATTTAGATCTTTTCGTCAGCAATTCGGGTACTGTCGATCGGCTCTATCGCAACGAGGGTGGGGGTACCTTTGCCGAGCGTGGATCCGATGCCGGGGTCGATGATACGTCGAGCGGTCGGGGCGCGGCCTGGGTAGATTACGATCTCGATGGCCAACTCGACCTTTTCGTCAGCAACTCGGGCAGTGCGGATCGGCTTTATCACAACGAGAGCGATGGCATTTTCGCAGAACTCGCTTCGGCAGCCGGTGTGAGCGATACCGGGGCCGGTGAGGGGGCGTTCTGGTCCGACTACGATGGCGATGGCGACATGGATCTCTACTTGGTCGTGGACGGTACCAACCGGCTCTACCGCAACGAGGGCGACGGCACTTTCGCCGAGCTGGGCTCCAGCGCCGGAGTCGACGATGCGTCGAGCGGTCGGGGTGCAGCCTGGTCGGATTACGATCTCGATGGCGATTTCGATCTTTTCGTCAGCAATTCGGGCACGGCCAACCGGCTCTATCGCAACGAGGGCGATGGAACTTTTGCCGAGCTGGGTTCCAGCGCCGGGGTCGATGATGCTTCGAGCAGTCGGGGTGCGGCCTGGTCGGATTACGATCTCGATGGCGATCCCGATCTCTTCGTTGCCAATCTAGGGGCGGCCAATGCTTTCTATGTCAATGGCGGCGTTTCGTTCACTGAGGCGGCAGCGGTGGCGGGTATAGACGATGCCGGGGATGGCTACGAAGGGGCCTGGTCCGACTACGACGGCGATGGCGATCCGGATCTTTACCTGGTCGCTGATGGCGCCAACCGGCTCTACCAGAACAGCATTTCGGGTACCCGCTGGCTGCAGGTTACGCTCACGGGTACGGCGAGCAATGAGTCGGCGGTCGGGGCCGAGGTTGTGGCGGTGAGCGGATCGTTGCGGCAAACCCAGAGCTTCGGTGGTGGGTCCGGTGCGCGGTCGCAGAGCGCGCAGCCGCTGGTCTTTGGTTTGGATGCTGCGGCGACCCTGGACTCGCTGATCGTGAACTGGCCGTTGAGCGGTCGCTGGGATACGATCGGAGTGGCCACCGATCAGGTGCTTTCATTGCAAGAGCCGGGGGTCAGCGAGGCGGTGGCGGCAGTGGGTCTGTCGGGGGTGGTTGCTCTGGCACCTGAAGCTGAGGAATTGATCTTTTCGATGGGTGTCATCGGCGATGGCCAGACTTCGGTCAGCGAACTGATCCTGACGCTTGAGGATCACTCCACCCCGACGGGGTTGAGTAATGGTGATATCGAAAGCCTCAGCGTATATCTGAGCACCGATGCCAAGTTGAGCCAGAACGACGATGTGGTGCTGGTGGCGCAGAGCAGTTTCGAGATCGGGACGGCGACGACGCTGAGCTTCAGTCCTCAGATCATCCCTGCTGAAACGCTGAATTACTTCCTGGTCACGGCCAAGATTTCTGCTGCTCCGACCGATGGTCACTCCTTCCGCGTTGGATTTGCCGCAGGAGGATTGGGCACCAGTCGGGGTGGGGTGGGCACGCCGGTTGTGGCCAGCGACGAGAACCGGGTTAGGGTGGAGGTCGTTGCCACCCGCCTGATCTTTAGCCAGACGCCAGCGGATGGAGCTGTGGTCGAGAGTGGTGACGAGGTAGTGAGCGGCAAGGCTTTTGCGACCCAGCCGATCGTCGAGCCGGTGGATGTCCTAGGCAATGTCGATCTCGATTTTTCCGAGAAACTGACCATCGGTCTGGCTGGAGGGGATGGGGTGCTGGGTGGGGTTGTCGATAAAGTAGTTTTCAACGGTCAGGCCGATTATGGTGGCAACGGACTTTTCTACACTGCGGCGCTCGATGGTGAGGACTTCATCCTCGCGGTTGATGACGAAGTCGGAGGCACTGATCTGGAAGCGGCTACTCTGGGCTTGAGCGCCGATGTGGTTGGGACTCGGCTGGCCTTTGTCCGGCAGCCGTCGTCGCTGCTCGATCCGGGGGTGAATTTTGCGCCGGACTCGGTGGTGGTCGAAGTCCGGGATGAGGATGGACGGATCGATAGCGACTACACGGCTGAGGTTGCGATTCAAGCTCTGAGCGCCGGTGAGAGCGAGGTGGTTATCGCCGATCTCAGTGCGACGCCAGCCGCTGAAGTGATAGCCACTGCTGGCATCGCCACCTGGTCCGAACTCACAGTCGAGACCGCCAACCTGATACAGTTGAAGGCGACCAGCGGCAACTTAATATCGGCTCTGAGTTCGATCGTCGCCATCCCGGGGGCACTGGTCGTTGCTCGGGCCGATTCGCTGGTGGCGGCCAATGCTCTGGACGGATTGGCGGGTCAGGGCGGGAC
>JAYYUU010000283.1:0-6329 GCA_036343835.1 Candidatus Latescibacterota bacterium
CCCTCATCGCCATGGACATGCCCGGCCCCGGCCCCGTCTTCTTGAGCTAGGACTGGAAATTCGCCGCCCCGGTCTTTATCGGCGACACCATCACCGCCGCAGCCGAGGTCGCGAACGTCCACGCTAGCAAATAGCTCAAAATCGCGATCGTGCGCCAGGACGGCGAGACCGTCCTCGAAGGCGAGGTCTGGTGTTATCCATTCGCACCCAAAAGCTGAAAAAACGCCCTTCCCAACGCTATTGACCCCCGCCGCCCGCGGAGCGATATTGCTTGCACCCATCGATCCGCCGCCCTTCTTCGATCAGGAGCCCTGACCATGTCCACGACCAACGAAATCGGCTGGCAGGCCACGAGTAAAATCGGTGTAGTCGCCGCCGGGGGCGCCGGTGCTGTAGCCGCTGGCATCGAAATCTTGAGTTGGGGCGGCAACGCCGCCGACGCCGCCGCCGGCACCATCCTCGCCCTCAACGTCACCGACCACGGCGCCTGCTCCATCGGTGGCGAAGTACCCGTCCTGATCTGGGACGGCCAGGAGGTCAAATCGCTCTCGGGAATGGGCCGCGCACCGCGTGCACAACCCGCGATTGACTGGTACATGCAAAACGGCATCCCCAACCAAGACATCAAGATGGCCCCCGTGCCCTCGGTCGTTGACCTCTGCATCACCCTCTTGCAACGCTATGGCACCCTGAGCTTCGAGACCATCATCGCCCCAACCCTGGACCTGCTCGACGCCGGCCAGCAGCCATGGCACCCCAAGCTGGCCAATACGCTCGACCGCATGGTCGAGAGAGAGCAATTGACCAGCGGCAGTCGCGAGGAAAAACTCCAGGCCGCCTGCGACCGCTTCTACGGTCGCCACCCCGAGCACAACGATATCGCCGAGGAATTAGCAGCCTTTTATATCCAGGAAGGCGGCTTCCTGCGCCGCGAGGACCTCGCCGCCCATCAGACCTTGATCGAAGACCCCGTCTCGGTCGACTTTAAAGGATATCAGGTCTACAAGTGCGGACCGTGGACACAAGGCCCCTATCTCTGCCAGGCGCTGCGGCTGCTCGAAGGTTTCGATCTCAAGGCCATGGGCCACCTTTCCACCGACTATGTCCACACCGCCGTCGAGGCCATCAAGCTGGCCACCGCCGACCGCGACGCCCACTATGGCGATCCCCTCTTCGTCAACGTGCCCATGGACGCCCTGCTCTCCGATGCCTACACCCAGCTCCGCCAACCGCTCATCGACATGGCGCAAGCCTCACAACAAGCCCGCCCTGGCGACCCGCTCGCCATGCAGGCGCTAAAAGAAGACGGCGTCTTTCGCCCCGGCGGCGGCGGCACTACCACCTGCGTCATCGCCGACCGCGACGGGATGGTCATCTCCGCCACCCCCAGCGCCAATGTCTACCACGCCGGCGGCAGCGGCACCACCGGGGTTTCCTATGGCAATCGCCTGCGCAGCCTCAACACCACCCCCGGGCATCCCAACTGCATCGAAGCCGGCAAGCGACCCCGCATTACCCTGACTCCAACACTCGTGCTCAAAGACGGCCAACCCGTCCTCGCCATCAGCGTCGCCGGTGGCGACTTACAAGACCAGACGGCCCTCAATCTGCTCCTAGCCCACATCGAATTCGGCATGTCTCCCGCCGCCGCCGTCGTCGCCCCGCGCTTTGCCACCAACCATCACCAAGACTCCTTCGACCCCAACCCCAACCGCGAACAGACCTTCAAACAGGTCGGCTCTCTGACCATCAGCGAAGCGGTCGACCAAAGTACCCGCGACGAACTAGCCCAGCGCGGCCATGCTGTCTCCACCAAAGATGGCCCCATCGGCACCCCCGTCATGCTCCTCGCCGACCAGGGCACCTACTACGCCGCCGGCGATCCCAAAGCCGGACGACACGCCGCTGGTCTCGACGCGGATTAACTATGCGCGCCGAGACCGGGGAGAGGCTCTGGCAATAACTGGAATGTCGATATTGCACAACCCATAGTTCACGCGTTCAACAAACCTTTCCCCCCGCCGCAATACGGCACCCATTCGCTCAATCCCACCGCGTCGAATACCCGGTGCACACCGGGATGTCCTCCGACAGCCCGTCCACCGCAGCTGCTCACATCACCTCCGCCGACCCCGCCGCCAACTCCTCCCCCGCCACCACATACCCCTCCCGCACCTCCTGCGGAATCGTCCGCCAAACCAAAAACCGCTTCCGCAACACACTCAAAAAGCCCGTATTGAGCCGCTGCCAACTCGCCACATCCCCACTCACCCGCTGCAAATGCATCTCAATCCGATAAATCCCCGGCATATCCTCCGTCGGCAAGGTCCGCAAAGACACCCGCTGACTCACCCCCAGATCATAGGGCGCCAACCACACCATCAGCTCCAACAAATACACCGGATTATCGCCCCCACGCTCCAGGTGAAAATCCACCCCCTCGGTCATAAAGTCGCCCACCGACCCCTCGCCATAAGAAGCAAACACCCGGTGCAAATAAGCGCACGATCCCAACGCATCGCCCTTGCCTAAAGTAAAGGGAAAATCAAAGCGCCAGTCGTCGCCGTCCGGCTCGGGAAACTCCCAGCGCCGGGTCACGTCGGGCACCGACATCGAGGCCGCTTTGCGCGCCGGATACATCGTCGATAGCACCACCGCCACCATCACGATCAAGGTCGAGAAAATCGCCGACAGCGACGAGTAGTTGAGAAACATCCCGCCCAAAAAATCATAGCGCGTCAATAGCAGCGTCGTCGTCTGCCCCACCAAATAGCCCAACACTGCGCCGACGATGGCGAAGACCATCGCCTCGGCGATAAAGAGCGAGGCGATATGACTCGGCGCCAGACCCACCGACGAGTAGACCCCGATCTCGCCCGCGCGCTCGTAGACGGCGCCCATCATCGTATTGAGCACAATCAGCGAGGCGATCAGCAAGGGCACAAAGAGATTGCCCATGCCCGATAGCGAGGCCGATCCCATCGAGGTATAGACCCGCACCTTATCGCCCGCGCCGACAAAGAGCGGCACCGCCACCCGCGACACAAACTCCTCCACCAGCTCAACCAGCATCTCGCGATCCCTAAAACCCGTAATCGCGATCGAGCGCAGCGTGCCGCCCAAATCAATGACCTGTTGATAGGGCAATAGCGCGACATTGTTGGCCAATAGGTGAGTGAAAGTCTCGATCGCGGCAGTGTCCATCAGCCGCGGATCCAGCCCCGCCATCTCCTCCATCTTCTTGGCCTCGGCCACCGTGTCCACCGGAATCGGGCTCTCGTTGTCGAGGTCGCGCAACCGATCGATGGTCTCGCCGTCGATCAGACCGATAACCCGATACGACCGCCCCATAATCCAGATTTCAGCGCTGCCCACTTCCTCGGGACCAATCCCCACGATCGCGCCCATCGCCTGGGGCAAAATGCACACATTGCGCTCGCCTGCCACAAACCAGCGGCTCTTGTCCCCCACCAGCAAATCCTCCAGCCCCATCACCTGGCGCTCCTGCGGCGTCAGCCCCAAAATCGCCGAGGCGTAGCTCTGCTTTTGCGCTTGCTTGTTGTCGAGGTCGATATAGGCCCGCTCGCCGATGATCTTGGAGGTCAACCACGAGCGCGGCATCACCTGCGCCTGCGCCCCAAAGGCGCTCTCGGCATAGTCGAGTACCGACAACTGCATGCCCTTCCAGCCGCGGTCGCGGAGCAAGGCACCCTCGTAACTCGGCGCGTTGGGGCGCGGAATCTGGTAGAACTTCAGATAGCTTTGCACCGAGGTAAACGCCTGGGCGGTAAAGGTCAAAAGCGTCAAGGTGATCACGGTGAGTGCGGTCCGCAGCTTGCGCTTGCGCAAATTGGATATCCCCAGCGACACCGCCGCCGCCGTGGCGCTGAGCCGACCGATATCCGCCTCGTGGATCCCGGCGACGGCGCGTTTGCGCAAAGCCACGGCGCGGGTGAAGCGGCCCAGGATCATCATCAGCGCCGTGCCGCCGATGGCGAAGATGACGAAAGCTAAAAAAATGATATAAGGCGAGGTGCTCAGTTTGAAGGCCGGATGGATAAAGCGCATGATCAGAAAGATCGCCAAAAAGAAAGACGCCGCACCCGCCACCTGGCGTCGCACATCGGCGAAGCCAAAGAACAGCCGCTCGCAACAAAACGAAAAAGGCAATAAGAGCGCGAAGTAGAAGATCACCCCGTAGACCGTGTCGTCGGCCGTAGATTTTATATCGGGATAGCCGCGTCCTTCCAAACCCCAGGCCTTGCGCGTCGCCCGCTTGAACTGACTGTAGCGCCGCTGTTGCAAGTGCTCCACCGCCGCGAGCAGGGCCACGCGCGCCTCCTCGTGCAAGCGCATAAACTTATCGTTGCGGACTCCATAGCGCGCCAGCTGCTTGATCCGCACATCGTCTAAGACCCACATATCCCGCGCCGCCGCATAGCCCGGCCTGAGCACCACGCCCTGGTCGATGGCATAGCCACGCCCCAGGGCCTTTTTGAGCGTCTGCTCGTCGACCTCCTCCGGCTGCACCGGCGCGGCGACCCACTCCGCAGGCGCCCCGCTCAACAAATAGCGCACCCCGAAGAGACTGGTGCTCATCAACACCTTGACCCTTGTGCCCGGCTGGGCGTAGACCACCGAGGCCAGCGTCACCTTGCCCTCCTCATTGCTCTGCTTCTCGACAAAGTCAGCGCCCCACGACTGCGGCACCCCGTCGCGCTCGTCGAGCACCGTCATATGGTCCAAAACCGACAGATAGCGCGAGTCCACCGTCTCGAAGAGGCTCAGCGCCCGACACTCGAATAAGACCTGCAGCATCTCGTTTTCCCACCAACCCCAGGCGTGCAGCATCGGATAGGTCTCGTTGCCCTCCTGACCCATATCCGGCGCCGAGACGATCTCCCCCCACTCGTCGAGCTCGTAGGCCTTGATCGTATTGTCGAGCTTGTTGCGCATAATGTCGAAGCGGAAGCGACCCTCCGCGTTGGCGGCCTGCGCAATTAGCGTCCGCACCCCGCCGACTGCATTGGGACCCAACTGCTGATAGGTCACCAGCGCCTGCGGCACCGGCTTTTTGGGCACTGCGAAGTTGACATCGCGGTCAAACCAGTAGATCGCACCGGACAGGCTGTGACCATAGTCCTCCAGCTCGAGCTTGGTCGGCTTGAGCAACTCAGCATCGCGGCCGGACCAGGCCAGCATCGCCGCCAGGGTGCGAATCTGCCGGGTGAGATTATCCATATCCATCGCCCCGGGCACATCGAGCGGGGTGTCGATGCGCTCGCGCGCATCGTTGGCGGTAGCCAGCGCCAACGCCTTCTGACCGACAAAGGCGGCGGCCTCGCTGGCAAAGGCCAGCGGGATCGGCATATAGTTTTTCCAGGTGCGCTTGGACGGGGCGATGCCCTCGTAGTGGCGCGTGGTGTCGGCGAAGACCTCCTCGACCACCAGGCTCAACCGCTTGGAATAGGGCGTCAACATATATTTGACGTAGTTGTCGGTCGTCCACTTGGGATTGTAGAAGGTGCCCATCCCGAAACTAACAGTGCGGTCGGCGTGACTCGACAGATCCAACGAGAGCATCAGGTCGAAGTCGATGCGCTCATCCTCGTTCATCCGCTCGCGAAAATAATCGCTGCGCCGACTGTGGCGGTAGAGAAAGTCGTTGATCCCCGCCAGACCCTCGAAATGCCCCGAGGTCGCCAGAAAGAGGATCGAGTAGTGCGGGCGATGCGCTTTGAGCGTCTCGACAAGCTGTAGCAATGCGACAATCCCCGCCGCATTTTCGGCACCCGGCGCCAAAGCCGGCACTACCGAAATCGCGTCGTAGTAGGCCTGGATGACGATGGTCTGGTCCCGCCACGCTAGCGGCTTTTCGCGGCTCTTTGCCGGCAGCAGCTCCGCCGAGCCGGGCAGCCAGCCGTAGATATTGCGCGTCTCGACCCCCTCCCAATCCATCTTGGCATCCAGATGCACCTCCACCGACCCCGTCTCCAACACCGCCAGCAGCTCCAACGCATCTTCGCGCTCAATCCAAAACCGCGGAATGTCGACCGAAACTTTTAGAAATTTGTCAGACGCCTGCTCGCGATTGACGCCGCCATTGTCGAAAAAGACGACGGCCTCAGCCCCCAAAGACGCCGGATTGTGATTGTCCTGCCCACTGTCGAAATCGAGCAACACCACCGAGCCTTCTACCTGCTGTCCATCGAGCGACTCCAACGCGCCCTTACCCCCGTAAACCAATGGCCCATCGACCCCACCCTGCGGCAAAGAAGACGTCCTCACCCCATTGGGCCACAGGCTATAGAGCTGCACGCGCGCCCCAC
>JAYYUU010000284.1:0-6008 GCA_036343835.1 Candidatus Latescibacterota bacterium
TTATGTTCCCGAATCGGCTTCCCCCATGTATTTAGTGATGCGGCATCACCGCGACCCGCCCACGTGTTCCGACCGCTCCTAATCGCCTTTCCCGCCCTGCTCCTCGCCGCGCTTTTACCAGCTGCCGCCAGGGGAGATACCGCGAGCGGTCCCGCGCTCGACGTCGTCAAAAGCGACGCCCGGAGCTTGAATCTTGAATTGCACCTGATTCCCGACCTGCCCCCCGATCTGCCCCGCCTCCAGCTGGACGAGGGCCTGCCGCTGCCCTTTCTCGCCCGCCTTTTCGCCGCCCCGCCCGGCGCGCACCCGGAAGTGCGGGTCCGCACGACAGCGCCCGCCGAATTCACCGACATCGAATGGCCCGACGCGCCCCTCACCGACACCTACCTGCCCGCCGAGCGCGTCACCAGCGAATATCTGGGCGTTCTGCGCGGGGTCGAAACCCACGCCCTGCGCCTCTTTCCCTACAGTTATAATCGCGCCCGCCGCACCCTGCGGGTCTACACCCACCTCCAGGTGGAGGTGCGCTTTCCCGAATCCAGACCGGCAAAAAAAGCAATCGCTGCCGACCCCCACTCCCCGTGGAGTGTGTTGCTCAACGCCGACCAGGCCGCCGCCTGGCAACGAACGCCCAGAGCGGCCAAAGCCGCCCAGGCCGACTGGTACGACCCGGAGGCCCCCTGGATCAAGCTGCATCTCGACGCGGACGGACTCTACCGCATCTACCCCAAGTGGTTCGCCGACTTTGTCGAGCCGGCGGGGGTCGATCCGCGCAGCTTCCGCCTATTCTATCTGGGCCAGGAGCAGCCGCTCCACGTCGCGGGCCAGGCCGACGGGCGCTTCGACCCGGGCGACTTCCTGCTCTTCCACGGACGCTACCGCCGCGACGCAGCGGAGATGGGCGCAACGCGCAGCGATGCAGCTCCTCGCGACTTCGACAGTCTCTACGGCCGGCGCAACACCTACTGGCTGACCTGGGGCGGCGCTGCGGGCCGGCGCTACACCGAGCGCTCCGGTGCCCCCGTCGCGGATTATCCGCAAGAGGGCTCGTTCTGGACCACCGCCCACTTCGAACAAGACCTCGACTACGACGCGTTGGCCAAAGCGCCCGACGATGCGCGCGATCACTGGTTCTGGCGCGAGCCGGTCCGGGCCAACAAAGCCGACGTGCCCTCCTCGGCGCTCTTTCCCGGCGATCTGCTCTTTCCCGATTTGGCGCAAGAATACCAGGCGCGGCTGCGCGTGATGCTGCACGGATTCACCGACCTGGGTCATCACACCGTGCTCAAGCTCAACAACCGCGAGCTCATCGACGACCAAATCTGGGGCGGCAAACGCCAGGGTCAAGTCGAACTGCTCGTCGACAAGCCCATTCCCAGTAGCTCTTTGCGGGATGGCCGCAATCGGGTGTTGCTCCAGGTCTTCGCCGACCAAGAGAAATTCGACTGGATCTTCTTCAACTGGTTTGCCGTCGACTACCGCCGCCTCTACTCCGCCTGGCACGGCTATCTCGAATTTTCCCAACCCGCCTCCACCGGCCACCGCATCGCCGTCAACGGACTCAGACACCGCCAGGTCGAATTGCTGGATATCGCCAATGGGATCCGCTTTACCGACGTCCAGGTCGTCAGCCTGGCTTCGGGTTTCACCGCGACCTTCGAGGATCTGCACGACCAGGAAAGTCGCTACGCGATCGCCGACAGACTGGCCATCAAGACACCGCGCGGCACCCTCGACCTGCCCTCGCGCTGGAGAGACACGGCCTGGAGCGCCGACTATCTGATCATCGCCCATCCCGATCTCCTCGCCGCCGGCCGCCGCCTCGCCGAGCACCGGCAGACCGAGGGATTGCAAACCGCGCTGATCTCAGTCGAAGACCTCTACGATGAATTCACCTATGGCCGCCCCGACCGCAATGCCGTGCGCGACTTCCTCGCCCACGCCTACCACAACTGTCGCCCTACTTATGTCCTGCTCTTGGGCGACGAGACCTGGGACTACCGCAATATCCAGGGCGGCGGCACACCCGCCGTGGTGCCGAGCCTGTTCTATCAGTCCCGGGGCCGCGGCACCGCCCCCAGCGACTTCCTCTACGCGCTGGTCGACGGCGACGATCTCCTCGCCGACTTCCACATCGGCCGCCTCGCCGCCTCGTCGCGTTCCGAAGCCACCGCCGTCGTCGACAAGATCATCGGCTACGATCTAGACCTACCCGAGGGCGAGTGGCGCAACCGCATGATCTACTTGGCCAACTACCACCCCAAAAATATCTTCACCGACCCCAGCGACTCGCTCGCCGCCCGCTATACCGAGCCCACCGGGCTAGCCTCCGTCAAAGTCTACAATACAGACGAAAGCCCCATCCCCAATGAAACGGGACGGGCCTTCGTCGATGCTTTTAACGATGGCGCGCTGCTGCTCAACTTCAACGGCCACGGCAGCGCCGGCACTATGCAGTTCCTCTTCACCCTGAGCCTGCCCGACTGGGGCTACCTGGGCCAGTTGCACAATGGTCGCCGCCTGCCCCTGGTGCTGGCGCTGTCCTGTCTCAACGGCCTCTTCGCCAACCCCACCATCGAAGGGCTGGCCGAGATGCTGGTCAACGAACCCGACCGCGGCGCCATCGCCTATATCTCGGCCAGCGCCAAGAGCTTCGTTGCCCAGAACGACCTGCTCTCCGATCTTTTTTTTCAGCAGTTTTTCACCCGCGGCAACCTGCGATTCGGCCCCGCGCTCGACGCCGCCAAAGCCCAGGTCCTCGCCGCCCATTCGAGCTGGGTCGATGCGGTGCTGACCATGCAGCTCATTGGCGATCCCGCGCAAAAACTGGCCCTGGCCTCCGACCCCGACTACGCTCCCCTGGCCCTCGATCTGGACGAACCGCTCGGCCAGGCCACGCTGCAAATCGACGCCGTATTGCGCAACAATGGGCGCTCCACTTTAGACAGCCTCGCCGTAGTGGTGCTGGGCCACCCAACCACTGCACCACCCGAGACCTTGTTCGCCGCCTTGGAGCCACCCTTCGCCGGCACCCGCACCCTCTCCTTCGCCTGGCCCGTCGGCGCCCGACGCGGCCCCTACCGCCTGGAACTCCTCCTCGACGGCCACAACCGAATCGCCGATCTCGACGAGACCAACAATCGCCTGGTGCTGGAGCTAGATATCCTCGAACCGCTCTTGCCCACGCCGCTCTTTCCGCCGCCCGACGCAGCACTGCTAGAGGCCGATCTGCTACTGGAGGCCGCCGTCCCCCTCGACGGGCGCGACTACCAGTGCGAGTTCGCCCTCGCCACCGCGCCCGATTTCACCGCAGCCCTCACCGCCGTGCAACCAGCCGCCGCTGGAGTCGCCACCTACGCGCCAGCCGGACTCGGCGTGGACCAGGCTTATTTCTGGCGGGTGCGGCTGCACTCGAACCAGGCCCCTGGTCCCTGGAGCCCAACTCGCTCTTTTCGCCTCGGTGCCGTGGGGTCAACCTGGCACCAGCGCGACGCGCAACTGCTGACCGGCACCGTCGAAGACCTCGCCGCCGATCCCGCCGGCCAACTCGCCCCGTCGTCGCGCTCGCTGCCCTTGCGCCCCTCCGAAGACACCCGCGAGGATGGCTTTACCGTGCGCGACCTACAGGGCTCGGGCGTCGTGGTCAGCGACGGCACCTATCTCTACGCCAAGCGCTGGTACAACGACGACTCGACGATCTACCCGGGCATCGACTTCTTCACCCGCATCGGCACCGGCCTCAACGACACCTTCCGCAGCGGCAACTTTGGCGTACTCGCCGATTCGACCACCGCCGGCATTTCCGCGACCTATCACCGCGATGGCCATATCTACAACGAGAGCGGCAAGGCCTTTGAAATAGAGCGCATCCGCGCCAGTGACGGCGTGCTCGATACCGTTGCCGTGCCCGACGGCCTGCTCGAGTGGAAATACGGCCGCGTCACAGACGGACACTCGCTGATCACCTCCGACGGCACCCATATCTACAATGTCGCGATGAGCTCGGAAAAGGGCACCCGCACCGAGTGGCGAATCCGCGTCTTCGACCCGGCACAGGATTGGTCCATCGTGCGCGAGTTCACCTCGCCGCCGACCGAAAACGGCTTCACCTTCGAGTGGACTGACGGCATCCTCGCCGACGGCGAAAGGCTCTATCTGATCGAATGGGAAGGGCAGCGCCGAATCCGCATGATCGACGCCTTTGACGGAACTTTCCTCGACGAGTGGCAGAGCGGCTCCGAGATCACGCGGATCATCACCGGCCAGTACGATTGGATCAACAACAAAGTGTGGATGGGCGATCTGTGGAGTTCGGCGGTGTTCCGCTACGCGGGGCTGGGCCAGGTATCGAGTGGCCAGATCACCTCGCAGCCGATCGGCCCCGCCGCGCGCTGGGGCGTACTCGCCGTGCTGGGCACCGGGCCGCTCGCAGTCGATGTGCTGGTCGCCGCAGGCGATGAGTGGACGCCCCATCCCCAGTTGCGCGACCTCGCCCCGGGCGATCTCGACCTCGCCGCACTCGACGCCACCACCCATCCGCAAATTCGCCTTCGCGCCCGGCTCGCAGCCCCCTCCGCCCAGCTCTCCTCGTGGTCCGTCGACTTCGCGCCCCGCCCCTCGTTAGCACTCAGCAAAGCGCAGAGCACCCTCGGGCCTGCGGGCCTGCGTCTCGAAGTACAGCTGCGCAACCTCGGGCCAGCTACCAACAGCGCACAGCTAACCCTCGCACAGAGCAATCTCGACGACCCCCTGCGCACCCTGGCCCTGGCCCCGCTAGCCCGCGGCGAGACCCGCCTAGCCATCTTCGACAGCCTCGACATCCCCCCGGCGCGCGCGCGCCTCTTCGCTGTGGTCACCACCGCCCTACCCGACGCCTTCCCCGCCGATAACCGCCTGGAAATACCGCTCTTCTTCGCCGGCCGCATCCCGCTCTCCTTCGCACTGTGGCCCGCAGCCGGCGCCTTTATCAGCGGCGACCCCCTGCGCCCCGACCAGGGCCTCTTAGTCGAAGTCCCGGACCTGGCCGACGCGCGCATTGAACTCTTCGTCGACGGCATCGCCACCGCGCCCGACTCGACCCTCGACGCCTTTCCCGCACCACCGCGCCTACTCTGGCGCCCCGACCCCGCATTGGCCGCCGGCCGCCATCACCTCGAAGCCCGCGTCTTCAGCGGTGCCGACGAAATCGGTCGCCGCAAAATCGCCTTCCGCTACGGCGACGCTCTGCGCATCGCCAACGCCCTGCTCTATCCCCATCCAGTGCGGCAAAGCACCGCCTTCACCTACGTGCTTTCCGGTGCCGCCGAAGTAGAAATCGAAATTTTCGGCCTGGCGGGCCGACTGATCCGCCGGCTCGGCCCCTTTGCCCAGGAATCGGGCTTTCAACAGGTGGCATGGGACGGACGCGACGACTCGGGTGCCCCACTCGCCAACGGCACCTATCTCTATCGCATCGCAGCGCGCAACGAAAAACGCGAAGTGGTGTTCAGAGGCCCTCTGGCCATAGTGCGCTAAATGCAAAAAGGGTTGGCCGCGCGGCCACCCCCTATCCCTGCAACTAAGAGATTCCTACTGGTTGCGGATTGCCTCGATCTTGGCATCACGCTCGGCGAAGAGCTGGTCGCGGACCTTATTCATCTCCCTCTGCACCTGGCCCTGCGCCTCGGCCAGGGCCTGCGGATCCGCCCCCGCCGCCTTCTCCAACTCCCCCTTCAGCGCGATCTCCTGCTCCGCCCACTTGGCCTCGTAGAGCTTGCGCACCTCGTCAATGGCCACCTTCTGCTCATCCGTCAGCTTGATCCCCTCTTCCCCCCCCACCGCCTCGTTGGCCTTTTCCATCGCCAGTTCAAGTGCCGATTTCATCATCAACTCCTCCTGTAAATTGATTCCAAAAAGATACAGACTCACAATACAAGGAGCAACATTATTGCGCCCCCACCCCCCCCCCGGGGCGATTGGCCTGGAGCCACCCCCGGCGCCGCCCGTGCCTCCAAACCCACAGGGAAGCA
>JAYYUU010000285.1:0-6686 GCA_036343835.1 Candidatus Latescibacterota bacterium
CTGGTCGCGGCCCAACCAGTGATCTTGCGGTGGCCTGCCGGCGTAGTAGGCGTTGAATTGCCCCAGGTGGAAGGCGGCCAGTCTATAGCGTTCAAGCGACCAGTTTTCGGCCCAATGGTCGCCCACGTCCTCGAACCACAGCCAGATCTCGGTTGGGGATTGCTGGTGGGCATCGATGAATCGGGCAGGTCGGAGGCCGACGGACAGATCGTCGAGGAGGCCGCTTTGCCCCAGGAGGGATTCGCGCTGCCAACTGGGGTCGTCCGCGGCGTATTCGTGGCCGAAGCGGCCGAAATTGGTGCAGAATTTGAGAATGAGTGACCAAGCGAATCGCGATCCCCGATCGCTACCCGAGCCCTTCATGCGAAAGACCGGAACGCCGCTCCTGCCCGTGCCGATGGGCGCCAGTGCCCAGATGTCGGCGGTCGCCGTTGCGCTTTGTCGCTCGAGGCGGACAAGGCGGGTCATTTTGGCTCGAGCTAGTTGGTCAGTATAATCCATGATGGTCGACTCGGTTCTTTTGCGCCATCATGGTATCTATCCTGCCGCAACAATGTCAAGCCGATCAGGTCAGCGTAAAGGTGTGCGACGCCCCGCCAAAATAATCGATCAATAGCCAGAGGCCCGTCGAGGTGAACGCCCCCAGGACCATGCCCAAAAAGAAGGGTCTGATTTTCATATAGAGGCGAGCGCCGCCGTATTTGAGGACGAAGGCTTTGATCAGCCAGGCCAAAAAGACCGAAAACCAGATATTGGAAATCGGCCAGGTAAGCCCCAGGGTCAGGCCAATGGGATGGATGGGAAAGCCGATAAAGCGGTTTTTGACCCAGGTCAGCGCTCCCATCAACACAATCCCCAACCCACCAAAGCCCAAATGCCAGAAGTGGACCGGTTCGGGATTGGTGATATTGTGGGCGATCCAGCGCCCGGTATAATTGACCAAGCCGCCAAAACCCCAGCCGCCGAGATTGATGCCCCCATAGGTATAGGCCAATGTCACGATCGCCCATGATGCCCCGATCAGGGTAGTGAGAATGGCCAGCAGAATGGCCCATAACAGCCGGCGGTACTCCAGGCGGGTGATTTCGGCGATCTTCAACCCCGTGGCTGCCGAAGCCATGACGAAGGTGCGGATGTCGGCTGACCAGGCGAAGCTCAGCCCTAACGCAGTAAGCCCCGCAGGCCCCAGGACCGGCGTGCCCAGGGCATTGACGGTCAGCACCGGGGCGGCAACTGGCGCGACCCCATAGGCCATTCCCGTCTGCGAGATGATCCGCGCCAGACCGACGAAGGCGACCAGACAGCAGAGCAGGAAGATAGTGGCACTGGGAAAATTCAACCCGGCCTGATAGAGCCAGAACATCGCCATAATGGTACCGCTGATGATGCCAAAGACGGCGGTGCGATAGGAGAGCAACTCGTCGCTATCGTCGATATCGGGAGCGCCGGTAAAGGCTTTGCGCACGACGTTTTTCAGATGGTGGCGGCTATTCCAGAAGCTGGAAAATACCAAAAAGCAAAGTGCACCCATGGCGATGTGGGCGACGCTGGGCGGCGCCGGGGGCGAGTAGGGTTGCATCGGGCCGATATTAAAACCGAGCAGCCGCTGGATACCGGTCTGTAGATTGGCTACAAAGGAAAAAAACCAAACGCCAAGAGAGACATCGAGGCTGAGTAGAAAGCCCAGGCCAATGACTTCAAAGCGCGGCGTCAGGCGCAGGACGACCGAGCGGCGCAGGATCGGCAGATTGCTGTTGAGATTGATGCCGGGGATAAAATTATAATAGGCGCTGAGCCCATTGATGGTATTGATGCCAAAGGGGATGGCAAAGCCGATCCAGGTGATCGGGTTGCGCAAGATGGGGGGCCAGAAGCTCTTGCCGTCTTGTTGCACAATTCAAGGGGCAGCGTCGCCAGCGGGAAGAGGAGTCTTTCGCGTTCCAACCACTGGCGGCGGAGGACGACGAGGATGTAAAGAGTGACAAAATAGATCGTTACCGCCAACAGACACCAACTCAAAAGCGGTGGCGACCATATCGCCCAGGCCACCGACTCTTCGCGCCCCGCCCCCTCAAAGAGATTCCATACCGCATTGGGGTCTTTGACCACCATCCATTCGCGCAAATGGGGGTGGATTAATTGCGACCAGTTGCTCTCCGGGGTGGCGTAATAAAAGAAACCTGCCAGCAGCGGGATTAAATTCATGGCGAAGCCCCAGGAGGGGATCGCGCAGGCGACGATCATCATGATATAGACCGTCGCCAACTCGCCCGGGCGCAAGCTACAGCCGGTCAGCAGCCTGGCGAGGGGATTGAGCAGCAGGACGATGAGGAAGAATAGGAAGAGCGCGGCGCCGGTGGAAAAATCGGCGGCCAGCGGCGAACTGCGCATGACCATCACCCCATAGGGCTCGCCGATGGCGATGGCCAGACAGCAACAGAGCCCGCAGAGGATGGCGCGCAGGGATACGCCCCGCTCTGCGGGAGACTGCATCAGCCGAGGATAAAACCGATCCCGGTCATCCCGGTGAGCCAGCTGAGGACCAACCAGCAGCCCGCCGAGGCAAAGGCCCCCAGCACCGAGCCGAGGAAAAAGGGGCGCAGCCGAGTATAGAGCAAGGCGCCGCCGTATTTGAGGATCATCGTCTTGCACAGCCAGGCGATAAAGACCGAGAACCAGACGTGAAAAACCGGGTGGGTCAGCCCCAGGGTCATGCCGATGGGATGGATGGGAAAGCCGACGAAGCGCCCTTTGATAAAGGTGAGCAAGCCCATCAATAGCGCGCCGGCCCCGGTAAAGCCCAGATGCCATAGATGCACCGGCTCGGGATTGTTGATATTGCGGGTGATCCAGTTGCCGGCGAAAGAGGGCAGACCGATAAATTGCCAGCCGATTAGATTGATACCTCCGTACTGATAAGCCAGCTCGACCACCGCCCAGGCCGAACCGCAGAGCGTCACGACGATGGCCAGGGCGATGGCCCAGAATAGCCGGCGGGACTCAAGCCGGGTGACTTCGGCCAGTTTCAGCCCCGTCGCCGCCGAGGCCATGACCAAGGTGCGAATATCGGCCGACCAGGCAAAGTTGAGCCCCAGCGCCGTCAGCCCGGTGGGACCGACCACACCCGATCCCATGGCGTTGACGGTGAAAACCGGGGAGCAAACCGTCGCCCGTCCATAGGCCAGACCGGTTTGCGAGACGATCCGGGCCAGGCCGATGAAGATGACCAGCGACGAGAGCAGGAAAATAAGTGCGGTCGGGAAGTTCATACCCGCCATCGCCAGCCAAATCAAACAGCATGAGAAGCCGCCCAGCGCACCCAGGACCGCGGTGCGATAGGAGAGCAACTCGCCGCTGTCGTCGATGGTCTCGTCGCCGCGAAAGGCCTTGCGGAATACGTCTTTGAGGTGTTCGCGGCTATTCCAGAAGCTGGAGATGACCAGGAAGAATAGCGCGCCCAGAGCCAGGTGGGCGACGCTGGGGGGGGCGGGATCGGAAAAGGGCTGGGTCGGGCCGATGCTCCAGCCGATCATGCGCTGGATGCCCGTTTGCACGAGGGCTAAAAAGGCGAAGAACCACACGCCGAAGGACACGTCGAGGCTGAGCAGGTAGGCCAGGCCGATTACCTCGAAGCGGGGCGTGCAATTCATGTAGATCGAGTTGCGCAGAATCGGTACGATGAGGTTGAGGTCGATGCGGGGCACGAAGTTGTAGAAGGCGTGCAACCCGTTGACTAGGTTGATTGCGAAGGGGATGGAGAATCCCATCCAGGTCAGATAATTGCGGAAGAAGGCGGGCAGCAGTTTGCCCTCTTGCTGCTGGCTCATCTCCAGTGGCAAGGTCGCCAGGGGAAAGAGCAGTCGTTCGCGTTCGACCCATTGCTTGCGCAAGACGACCAACAGGCAGAGGGTCGTAGCATAGAGGGTGACGATGAAGAGCCCCCAACTGCAAAGTGGTTTGAACCAGGTTGCCCAGGGAGGCGCCTCGCCGCGCGGGGCGCCCTCGAAGAGTTTCCAGATCGCGCTCTGCTCATCGGGGATCAGCCAGAAGGGCAAATGCGGTTGGATCAGCGCGGCCCATTCGTTTTCGGGAGTGCCATAATAAAAGAAACCCGCCAGTAGCGGGATGAGGTTCATGGTGAAACCCCAGGAGGGAATGGCGCAGGCGACGATCATCATGATATAGACCGTCGCCAATTCGCCCGAGCGCAAGCTGGAGTCGGTAAGCAAGCGAGCGAGGGGATTGACGATCAGGGTCAATAGCAAGAATAGGAAGAGCGCGGCGCCGGTGGAGAAGTCGGCGGCCATGGGCGAGCCCCTGAGGACCAGCACGCCATAGGGTTCGCCCAGGGCGATGGCCAGACAGCAGAGCAAGCCCAGGGCGATAGCCCGTGTGGATACGCCACGCGGTGGGGCGATGGGCGCGTGCACGGATCAGCCCTTTAACGCGCCCAACTGAATGCCGCGGACGAAGAAGCGCTGGCCGAAGACGAAGAGCACGATCATCGGCAGCATCATCAGCACACTACCCGTCATCAAGAGGGAGTAGTTGGTGCCCTGGGAGGAGTCGAAATAGCGCAGCGCCACCGGCAAGACCCGCATATGCTCGGAGTGGGTGACGATCAGCGGCCAGGTAAAGGACTGCCAGGTGCCCATAAAGGAGAAGATCGAAAGGGTGATCAGCGCCGGTTTGGACAGCGGCATGATAATGGTCCAGAAGGTCTTCCAGAGATTGGCGCCGTCGATTTCGGCGGCTTCTTCGAGTCCCTTGGGCAAGCCCATCATAAACTGGCGCATCATAAAGGTGCCAAAGGCGGTGAATATCGCCGGGATGATCAGGGCCTGGAATGAATCGAGCCAACCGAGGCTTTTCAAAATCACGTAGTTGGGCAGCAGGGTGACGACGCCGGGGACCATCAAGGTCGCCAAGTAGAGCAGGAAGACCGCGTCGCGGCCCCGCCATTCTAACCGGGCGAAGGCAAAGCCGGCCATCGCCGAGGTCACGACCTGCCCGACCATCACGCAGACGGCGACAAAGAGGCTATTCCAACCATAGAGTGAAAACTTGATGTCGGTGTCGCCCAGGACGCGGATATAGTTGGACCACATAAAGCGTCGCTCGCTGATCTTCATCACATCGCTGCCATAGACGATTCTGGGTTGCTGCTCGTCGGGGAAACGGGCGTAGAGCACCTCGACCCCGTCTCTCATCAATGGGTCGTTGTCGCTGCGCAGCACGGGAAAAGCCGGACTGAAGGGGATGGTGTGGCCCTCCGCGTCGAGGATCGGCTCTTGCGAATGGCTGTCGAGGACTGGCTCGCCGATGCGGTCCCAGGATATGTCGCGATAGGTATAGGGCTCGCCGTCGGGGCGGATGAGCGGCGTGCCGTCGACCAATTCGACGGCAGCGGGCGGCAATTTCTCGGCGGTGCGCCAACTCAGGCGCTGGGCGATGAGCCGCTCTTGCCACTTGTCTTGCAACGCCGGGGTTAGCAGCAGGGCTTTGCCGGCGACCCGGACGGGGTTCCAGCGGTCCTTGTAGGCGGCGATACCATCGTGGGCTTCGACGTTTTTGATCGGGATCGGCTGATCGTCGGGATCGTAGACCAGGCGACCCTGCTGGTCGCGGATCGGATCGCCCGGCGCACCGACCATCACCGGGTTGCCCAGGGTGATGCGGATGGACTGGCCTGCCTCGTCGAGCAGGGGTTGGCCGTCTGGCGTGCGCAGCAGGTCGCCCTCGTTGCCGAGCCGCACCTCCTGGGGCCAGACATGGCTCTGGAAGACCTCGTTTTCGCTTTTCAGCGAGGTGAGCACCATCCACATGAAGGGCACGAGGGTTGTAAAGCCAAAGAGCACGAGGAAGATATGGCTCATTCCGTGGGTCGTGGCGATGCGTTCGACTTTGGCCATATGCGTTTCCGCGCTAGTTGATGGTGCCCCGACCGAAGCGCCAGTTGAATAAGGTGATGGCGAAGATGATGACGAACATGAACCAGGCGACGGCGGCGGCATAGCCGAATTCGAGATTTTCAAAAGCCGAGCGATAGATATAGTAGCCGAGGGTGACGGTATTGTCGCCATCCTTGCCCGGTCCGCCATTGGTCATCAGATAGGCGATTTCAAAGCCGCCCTGGAGCCCGCCAATAATCGACATGACGCAGATGAAGAAGGTCGTCGGTGCGATCATCGGCCAGGTGATGTGCCAGAACTGTTGCCATTTAGAGGCGCCGTCGATGTCCGATGCCTCGTAGAGCTCTTCGGGGACATTGGCCAGCGCCGCGAGGTAGAGGATCATGTTGCCGCCCCCCATCGACGCCCAGACGCCCATGAAGATGATCGCGGTCTTGGCCCAGTAAGCGGCTTGCTCCAGACCCAAAAGCGAGAGCCAGCCCATATCGACGCTGCTCGATAGCCAGTTGGGCAAGTCGTCGATGCTGTCGAGACCGGCGAGCAGGGCGTAGCGGCCCGAGAGCCAGGCGAGGGGACCGCCGAAATTGTAGAGGCCGCTCGCCAGCCAATAGAGGCTAAAAAGCCCAGCAATGCCCAAGAGTGCCGCGAATGGAGCCAGCGAGCGCATTTCGCCGCCATTGGCGGGCAATTCGGCCATGACCTTGCGGACGAGGGCGCGTAGAATCAGGCCGGTAAGGGTCAATAACAGGATACGGGTGACAAGCGAGAAATAAG
>JAYYUU010000286.1:0-11755 GCA_036343835.1 Candidatus Latescibacterota bacterium
GTAGGTCGAAATCGCCCCGCTCAATCGCCCGCTCCATGGCGACGACATCCACCTTGCCCGCCCACTCGATCTGCCCCGCAGCCGCCATCTCGACGGCCTTGGCCAGAATCTTGTGGCGCGCCGCGACGCGCTCCTCTTCGGCCAGGTCAGAATTTGCCTCGATTTCCTCGCAGATAATGGTGCGCACGCGCCGCGACATATTGCTCAGCATCCGCTCGCTGACGATGGGACCGGCGCCGTTGAAGGCGCGGGTACAGTCTTGCTGGTCTATTTCGCGCAGCAAGTCCTGTATATGCACATCGCGCAAACCGGCCAACATATTCAGATCGGCAGCGACCACGCCGCAGAGCATTTCCCAATGCTTGCAACCATATTCGCAGGCGATGACGTGTTGGGCTTCCTGCAAGGAAAAGTCCCCCTGCAGGATGTCCTCTGCAGAAGCTTCTGCAAGTCGGGGTAGGCAGGCTTTAATGCGCTCAGCTGCTTCTGCCAAGGCGGACTGATGCCCTTTGCGCAGGTCTTTGGCCTGCTTCTTGAGCTGTTCGAGGCTGGGATGGGGGGGTAGTGCCCTATTCATAGGACAACTCCTTTCGCCAACGCGCCCGGGGTCCGCTATCTCATCGGGCAGAAAGAAGTTGCTATGTAAGTAGCGTAGGTGAAGGTAGGCTCGGCCTTTCCCGCGGACTGGCGGCTCCCTTCCAGAGCACATGTAGGAAGCTATACCGCCAGCGCGGGAAAGTCAAGATTGTACCGGCTGAAGCCATCTGACCCACGGCACTTGCCGCCGCGCGAAGACCAACGGGCGCGTTGTGACAACTGCTCAGAGCAGCACCTTGACCACGACCTTCTTCACCGGCTTGGGCTGGTCGACGGCCATCCCCGGCATATGCGCATCCTGCGGGGCGAGGATACAGAAGTAGCCCTCGCGCAGCAGGAAGAACTCGCCGGCGCCCTCTAGCTTGATAAAGTCGTTCTCCTCCTCATAAGCTCCGGCCAGCAAATTGGCCGCCGGCGCATAGCCCATATGCTCGACACCCGCCGCCACATATTGCACATCGAGATACCTGCGGTGCGCCTCCCAGAAGCCCTCCACCTTGGGTTTGGAATCGTAGACCTGCACCATGGCGTAGACCTGGTCGCCGTCGATATCATAGCGCTCTGGGTCGACCTTTCCAAAATCGGTGTCCTGCAAGTAGCGCAGCGCCGCCTCGATCCCGGTGCCGAGGCCATAGTACTGGCGGGCATTTTCCAACTGGTCGATAATCATCTACCGCTCCTTTCAATAATTGTAACGCGATTGCAAAAATGCACGGCTGATCCGCAGGCTCTCGCCGGGCCCGATATCGGTGCGATCCTGCTCGACCAGCGCCCACTCGACGTGTTCGAGCCGCGGCACGACCTCCATCACCGCGTCCCAATCCACCGCACCATTGCCCAGCTCGCGCCAGGTGAGGCCCTCGCGGCCGGTCTGGCCCGGCGGGCGCTCGTAATCCTTGAGATGCAAATAGCCGACCCGCTCCCCGTGCTCCTGGAGAAAAGCGGCCGGATCTTGCCCCGCCACATGGACCCAGCCCAGATCGGCGCACAGATCCACCGCGTCGAAGGCCAGCTCCCCCAACAAGAGGTCCATCGCCGTCGTGCCCCCGCCCAGATCGTCGAATTCGTAATCGTGGTTGTGGTAGTGGAAGGCCACCCCTGCATCGCGGAGCCGGGTGCCCATCTCGTTGAGATAGGCGATGCTCGCGCGCCAGGTCTCAACGGTGCGCTCCTGGCCCGACAGGATCCCCGAATTGCACAGGTGCCGGCAATCCAGAGTCCGCAATTGGATGATGAGCTCGTCGACATCGGGCTTGCGGCTGATCGAGGTGTGCAACCCCGCGCAGGCGAGACCCCGCTCGTCGAGCATCTGCTTATAATTTTCCGCATCGCCGGCCATACCGCCCTCGACGGCGGTATAGCCCGCCTCTTTGACGCTGTCGAGGATAAACTCCGCGTCGTTGTCCATCGCGTACTTGGGTCCGAAGACGATCAGATGTCCTCCCAATTTGGGCAGTGCCATAGCGTTCCTTTCCGTCAAAGAGCGGCCCTTATCCGCTCGCATATCGCGTCGTAGTCAACACCGGCAACACCGGTCGTATCCACCTCGATAACTTCGCCCCCAATCTCCAGGGCATCCCAATAGCCGCGGTCTCTTTTTCCGGTGGTGATGCGCGGCGAAGCAGACCTGCACCAGGTGATGGAAGTGGTCGAACAAGGCCTGCGCGCCATCCATCGCCTTTCTACACGACCCTGGGCAGCGCACCAGCGGAGGGCTTCCGCCGCTTACCAGCGGCAGGATGCCGTCTCAGATACTCCTAAGCAAGGACAATACTTGGCTGTCATCTACTGCTTTGGTGAGCTCGCCAATGATCGGTGCCACTGTGCTGGCCGTCGTGTGGGTTGCACATCTTATAACACCAGTTTGCCGGCTATGGCGCTTTCCCGACCGAAGCAGGAGTACTCAAATCGATGCGGCGTTTCCCGACCGAAGCAGGAGCACCTCTGGAGGACTAAGACGATACCGAACTACAAGGGATATACGGGCCGTGTGGAGTTAGCAAGAGCGGCGTGGACCTATTTGATCGACGCATTTCCGATCAGCGCCCGCACCCCCGCCAAAGACTTCCCAAAATCTCCCCCGACGCTCTTTAGCGACAGATATCCCTCGTAGCCGCTGTCGCGCAAGATCCGCAGACAAGCGGTGTGATCCACCGCGCCGACACCGAAGACCGCCGGCGCCCAGATCCCCAACCGCCCCTCGCTGCGAAAATTCTCGACTACGTCCCGCTCGTCGCGCCGCACCCAATCGCCCAGACGCACATTGCAGACGGTGCCGGCGAGGCGGCGGGTGGCCGCGACCGGATCCTCGCACTCGTAGTAGAGATAGTTGCCCGGATCCAGACAGCTCCCGACCTCGGGCCGGTCCGCCAGCTTGACCACCCACTCCTGGTGCCAGCTCGCCCCGACGAAGAAGCAGTGGTTGAGCAAGGCCAGCCGCACGGCGAAACCCCTTGCGAATTCGGCCAGCGCCTGCACCTGTTCGACCAGCGGCCCCACCGCCTGCGCAAAGGGCAGACCGCCTTGCTCTTTCTTCCGCCCCTCCGGCACCGGCTGCGAGTCGATGGCCGGAAAGGTGACGACCCCGGCGCCCACCGCCGCTGCCGCGCGGATCTGGTTTTTGAGCGTCTCCATCGCCCCCCGGCTCCGCTCATCAACATCACCCAACCGGGTAGCCGATCCCACGGCGAAGATCTCAACGCCCAGATCCGCGCCCAGGGCCTTCAGCGCCTCGGCCCCGTCGGCGTCGCGGGGATCGGCACCCCAGTGCGTCTCGTAGAATTCCACCCCCTCGATCCCCGCCATAGCTGCCGCGTGCAGTATCCGCTCGGGTGTCGGCTCTGCACCCTCCACCAGGGGCTCCAGACAGATGCTCATCGCGCCCACTTTAACCATCAGCCCACCTCCACCCGCTGCCCGGTGCGCCCCGAGGCCTGCGCCGCGAAGATCAGCGCCATCGTCGCCCGGGTCTCGCCCCCCGAGGCCTGGGCCAATGGGCGACCCTCGCGAATGGCGCAGAGAAATTCCCGTTGAATAGAGTCTTCGCCCGGCAGCGCCACCTGCTCGGGCACCGCGCGCTCTTCGCCATTGACCAGCAGCGCGCCCCGCGTCCCCGACAGACAGATCACGCCCTCCGTACCGGCGATTGACCACTCGTAGCCCACCGGATGGTGGAAGGAAAACGCCGCGTTGATCAACGCGCCGCTCTCCGTCGTGGCCACCAGCGAAACTTCGTCCTCGATATCGACGTCGGGGTGGGGATCGATATTTTGCACCACGGCGTAGACGCTCTCGGCCTCCTCGCCCAACCACCACAAAATCGCGTCCAGCGAGTGGGTGCCGATCCCGGGCAAAATTCCGCCCGATAGCGCCTGCCGCGCAAACCAGCTCTGTTCGTCGCCGCCGCGACCGGGGCTCATGCGCCGGTGCACCACGTGCCGCACCTTGCCCACCGCGCCCTGGTCGACCAGCGTTTTGACATAGCGAATATGCGGCATAAAGCGCAGGCTCTGCCCCGACATCAGCAGCCGTTCGCGCCCTTCTGCCGCGGCGATCATCCGGTCGACGTCGGCCAGATTCAACGCCAGCGGTTTCTCGACGAAGACGTGGCGGCCGGCCTCCAGCGCCGCGAGCGCGTATTCGGCGTGCAGGTTGTTGGGCGAACAGACCCACACCGCTAAAGCCTCCTCTGCCGCCAGCGCCGCGTCGAGATCGGCATAGCTCCGCTCAACGCCGAAGGCCTGCCGCAGGTTTTCGCGCGCCGCCGCCGAGGGGTCTACCCCGGCGACCACCTGTCCCAACTCGGGCAATGCGCTAAGGGCCTGTAGATGTCCTGTGCCCATGCGGCCACAGCCCACGAGCAAAATCGACACCGGATCGGCCATGCGTTCCTCCTCAGAGTGTCAGCGTATAGGTGTAGAGCTCGCGGTGCAGCGCAAAACCCAACCGCTCGTAGAGCCGCACTGCGCTCGCCCGGTCGCGGTCCGTATTGAGCCAGGCCTCCGGGTAGCCGCGCGCCACCAGCTCCTCCAGCACCCGCAGGTTGAGCGCTGCGCCCAGCCCCTGGCCACGGTGCGCCGGGTCGACCCCGACCCAGTGCACCAAGCCTATCGCTCCGTCGCCGTGGTCGACCTCCCAGGCGCTGGCCGTCCCCACCAGTTGTCCCTTGCCTTGCCTTGCGGAGACCTTCGGTTCGACGACGAAGATCCGTCCGTAGGCGTCGCAAGAGCCCGTGAGAAACTCCTGGCGGAAATCTCCCTCGGTCCACGGCCGACTCTCCGGAAAACACGCGCTCTTCAACCGCGCGTACGCCGCTTCTTCGCCCTCTTTAAGCGTGCGCAGGACATAGCCGGGCGCGATGCTCCACGGCGGCAAGGGCGCGTCGAGGGGTCGCCGCATCCGCAAAGATCCCGTCGGCTCCCCGACAAAACCCGCCGACTCCAGCAGGCGGACGGCTGCCGGATTGGCGCTGCTCACCCCGGAGGCGGCCAACGCGCGCACCCCTCTTTGCCGCAATCGCCCGCAGATCTTCGCCACCAACCCCGCGCCAACACCACGACGGCACCACCCCTCGCGCACCCCAACGAACAGCTCCGGCGTCTCCGCACCAATCACCAAACCCAACCCGACCGGCTCGTCGCCCTCCACCGCCCAGACGCACACTTCCCCCTCGAACGACCCCTGCTCCAAGGCGGCGAGCGCCCGGCGATACGGCCCCTCGTACGCCTCCCGTATCCGCGGCAACACGCGCGCGAAAAAAGCGCCCGGCTGAGCGGGCTGGTCAACGAGCGCCCACATCAGAAGTCGAGCTCTACCGCCACGGGCCGCCCGGCTTCGATCGACTCGGCCACCGCACAGCACACCGCCACCGAGCGCGCCCCGTCCACCGCATCGATCAACGGCCCGGCCCCCGTCTCGAGACAGTCCAGCAAGTGGTCGAGCTGCTCGGCGCAGGTGTGGTCCTCGGTCCGGATCTCCACCGGCAACCGCATAAAGCCTTCGGCATGGGGAATCCCGTCGAGAAAGAGCTGGTCGTTGCGCACCGATCCTTTGGTGCCATAATAGCTGAAGTTCATCGCATAGGGGATCTTCGCCCCGCACGAGACCAGGCACTTGCCCAGCGCGCCGGACGCGAATTTGAGATTGGCGATCACCGTATCGCACCAGGGGGCTGCGGGGAGATTGCGGTTGGCCCCGTAGGCGCTGACTTCGACGATCTCCCCGGCGATCCAGCGCATCAAATCCAGCGGGTGGCAGGCCCCGCCGATAATCGGCAACTGCCCTTCCCGCTCGGCGTCCAGCCACCAGTCGTGCCCCGGCAGATCGAGCAAGGGGCCCAGGTCGTGCACATAATCCCCCTCGACAAAACAGGCCTCCCCCAGCATCCCGTCCCGCACCAGCTTGTGCACCGCGACGAAGATCTTGCTAAACCGCGCCCCGTGTCCCACCATCACCTGCCGGTCCGCATCCCGCGCCGCCGCCACGATCCGCGCGCACTCCGCCACCGTCACCGCCAGCGGCTTCTCGACAAAGACGTGCTTGCCCCCCTCCAGCGCCCTGACCGCCTGTTCGACATGCTGCGAATTGGGCGTGCACAAATAGACGACATCTACCCCCGCATCCCCCACCACGTCCTCGTAATCGGCCGTCACCCGCTCCGCCCCGTACGCCTCCTGCAACCCCGCAGCCTGCGCTTTGCCCCGCTGCGTCGAGCAGATCACTTTTAATCGCGCCTGCTCATGCGCTGCGATTACTTTAATATGCTCGCCCCCGATGTACCCCGTACCGACGACGGCGATGCCAATCCCACTCATCTCATTTCTCCCCGATGTACTTGCAACCACCCTCCTCGCACAATACTATATCCCTTTGCCACTATAGGCCCAGCAGCAATCGCTGAAGTTCCCGAGGTCAGGTCGAGAGCGAAGGCCCCCCTCGACTGACCGTCCACACGCTGTTTAGCGATTCGTGCCAGACGCTATAGGTATAACGAAAAAACACCAACCAGAGCAACCTGCCAACGAAAGGCCAAACCCCATGTCGACCATCCCCACCCGCTCTTTGCGCACCGGCGTCGAGCTCAGCACCCTCGGCTTCGGCGGCGCGCCCTTAGGCGAGCTCTTTGATCCCGTCGGCGAAACCCAAGCCCAGGACACCCTCCAGGCCGCCTGGAACGCCGGCATCCGCTACTACGACACCGCCCCCTTCTACGGCTATGGCAAGAGCGAGCACCGCATCGGCCACTTTTTGCGGCAAAAGCAGCGCCAGGACTTCGCGGTCTCGACCAAGGTCGGCCGGGTGCTGACCGCCACCCGCGACCTCGACGCCTTCGACAAGGGTTTCTGGGTCGGCGGTCTGCCCTTCGACTTTCGCTTCGATTATGGCTACGACGGCATTATGCGCTCGTGGGAGGACAGCCTGCAGCGGCTGAGCTTAAACTCGATCGACCTGCTCTTGATCCACGACCTCGACAGCTTCTTCCACGACAGCGAGCAGCGCTTCTCCGCCCACGTCAACCGGCTGATCACCAGCGGCTGGCGCGCCCTCGACGAGCTGCGCTCGCAGGGCCTGATCAAGGCCGTCGGCGCCGGACTCAACCGCATGGGCGCCATGCCGCGGCTGCTCGACGCGGTGGACCTCGACTTCTGCATCGTCGCCATGCCCTATACCCTGCTGGACCAGGAGGTTCTCGACGAGGAATTCCCGCTCTGCCAGGAGCGCGATGTGCGCATCGTCATCGGCGCGGTCTTCGCCTCGGGAATCCTGGTCTCCGGCCCGGTCGAGGGCGCCCGCTATGCCTACGACACCGCCGCGCCCGAAATCGTCGAGAGGACCCGCCGCATCCAGGCAGTCTGCCAGCGCCACGACGTGCCGCTGCCCGCCGCCGCGATGCAATTTCCGCTCGGGCACCCGCTCGTCTCGGCAATTATTCCGGGGGCGATAGAGCCGGGGCATATCGAGACCAATGCGGACTGGTTTAAGCACCCGATCCCGGCGGATCTGTGGACCGAGCTAAAGGCGGAAGGACTGCTGCGCGAGGACGCGCCGACGCCGTGAGGCGCGAACCGGGGACGGCGGGATCTCCGATTGATACAGCGTGCGCCAATGGCAAGCCGGTTGGCCACAGCACGCTCTGTTTGACGACAGGAGCTTTGGGTATTGCTGGAATCTATGATGTGGGGATCGTTCCAGACGCTCGCAACTAGGGGATTGGCAAAGCGGTCACGCTCGTCGCTTGCCTACAAGCCCAGAAGTTGGGCTGCCGACACGCTATGCTGAACGGCACCGGCGAAAAGATGTATCAGCAAATGGGCTTTGAGAGAATTGGTTATGGTATGACGTGGTGGTTGAAGGTTGACCGGCTGGAGGCCAATCCACCTACGCCAACCCTGATTGCCTTTGCCGAAGCCATAGGGCGCGGGGATATCGACACCCTAGATGGGCTTAAGAAGCAGATCGGCTCTGAGACCTTCAAAGCGCCCCTAACAAATGGCGTGAGCCCCATGGAACTGACGGTCGAGCTAAGCCAGACTACTTCAGCCCAATGGCTGGTTGATCAAGGCGCCACACTTGATGAGAGATCTGCACTGGGGTCTCGATCATTCCCGGCAGGCGGAGCAGTGGGACTTCCACCGCGAGTTTGCGCAAACCTTCGCCAGTCCGCGCTCCGGCCCGCCCGTCGTCCACCGCTACGCGCGGTAGAAACGCTGGGCGGCTCTCATCCATGAAACTCGCCGTCGAACAGATCACCTTCGGCCCCAGCCACCACCTATTCGGCTATATCGGGCACGCCCGGACGATTCCGTGGAATGGTGCCAACCGCTATATCCTGGCGCTGCAAGTTTCGTTCCAGGACCACATGCCGGGGCCGGGCGAAGCGGCCGATGTCTGTCTGCTCGACGCGCACGGCGGCTACGCCGTCGAAAAGATCGACCAGACCTGCGGCTGGAACCCGCAACAGGGTGCGATGTTCTACTGGAATCCCGGGCAGCCCGCCACGCAGTTTTTCTTCAACGACCGCGACCCGCAAACGCAAAAGGTCTTCACCGTCCTCTACGACATCGCCGAGCGCAAACGCCTCCGCGAGTACCGTTACGACGACACGCCCATCGGCAATAGCGGCGTCGCGCAGCACGGCGGCTGGTTCCTCGGGCTCAATTACGCACGGATGGCGCGGCTGCGCCGGGTCACCGGCTATGTCGGCGCCTGGGACTGGACCGCGGACCAGCCCGACGACGACGGCGTCCACCGCGTCAATGCGGCGACGGGCGCACGCGAGGTCATCGTGCGCTTCGCCGACCTCGCCGAGATCCTCCGCGACGCATTGCAGACCGACATTCCGCCCCTTTTTATCAACCACACCCTGTGCAACCGCGACGACGACCGGATCTACTTCTATGCTCGTGCGGGCTGGGACGGCCAACCTGGCACGCGCGTCAACCAACCCTTTACCGTCGACCCCGACGGCAACAACCTCACGCCCCAGTCCATCTTTATAGGCGGCCATCCCGAGTGGGCGGAAGGCCATCTCGCCCTGGGCAGCCACGACGGTCGGCTCGCCGTCTACGATACCGACGCGCAGCAGATCGTCGACCAGATCGCCGATCCCGAGATCATCCCCAATCCAGGAGGCGACTCGGCCCTCTCCCCCGACGGAACAATGCTGGTTACAGGCTATGGCGTCGAGGAAGGCAACCAGTGGGTCGTCTACCGCCGCGCCGACGGGACCTGGGCGCGCACGGCTCCTTTATCGCGGGGCGCGTACACCAAAGGCGACCTGCGCTGCGACCCGGCGCCCTGCTGGAACCGCGACGGCTCGCAGATTCTGGTTCCGGCCCTTACCGCCGACGGGACGAGACAACTTCACGTCATTCACATAAGCGAATGAATACGCCCAACTACCAGAGCTTCCGCCAGTTCAATAAGACGCCGATCGAGAGCTTAGCTTCCTCGCGCACCTCGATCACCGAGCCCATGACCGAGCGCATCTTCAACTCGGACAGCCTGCAGGACCAACTCGTCCGCGAGCTGGCCAAACAGAAGACGCTGCCCGTCAAGGAAATCCTCGAGTCGTTCGAATTCTTCGCCCGGGTGCGCAAACGCGTGCGCACCGCTTGCGTTACCGACCTCTGCTGCGGCCACGGGCTGACCGGCATCCTCTTCGCTCTCTTCGAACGCTCGGTCGAACGCGTGGTGCTCATCGACCAGCAGCAACCGCCCAGCCACGCCAAAGCACTCGCCGCCGCCATTCGCGTCGGACCGTGGGTCGCCGAGAAGGTGCGCTACCAGACCGCGCGGATAAAGGACACTGCCCAATATCTCGAGCCCGCGACCACCGTCATCGCCATCCACGCCTGCGGCATCCTTACCGATCGTTGCATCGACTCCGCACTTGCAGCGGGTGGGGCCGTCGCCCTGATGCCCTGCTGCTACCCGGACCGCGGCTGCGAAGCCCCACCCGCCCTACAATTGTCGCTGGGGACCCGCCTGGCCTTCGATATCGACCGCACCTATCGCCTTGAGGCCGCCGGCTACCGCGTGCGCTGGGACGCCATCCCGGAGGAGATCACGCCGATGAATCGCGTCTTGATCGGAACACTGCCCAGGGTGTCCACGCCTCGCAACTCTACCACTACTCCGCCAGCACCCGCGAGTTGACCAAGCTCGAGGTCAATGGCCATTCCCTGGGGTCTCGACCAAATCCCGAATTTGCACTGATAGACGTAACTCTTGCACCGGGAGACCGGATGGTTTTCTCCACCAATAGGATCAAAAACACCAAAAATGCAGACGACGACTATTTTGGTGCAGACCGCCTGACCGGGGCCATCGAGGAAGCCTGCGCTCAAGATCTTGCGACCGAGGCGACCATCGAGCGGATTATGCAGACGGTGGATGTGTTTCTAGCTACCGTGATACCGATGAATGATATTTCTCTCGTAGTGCTGCGGGTTGAACACGAGAAGTGAAATGGGGGGTCGCCGGAAAACCGATATATATTTTATGGAGCTATCATTCTACCGCACGCCATTGCAACCCCCAACCGATCCAAGGAGCATATCACGGCCAGGATACTGAAGAAGCGTCAAAGCGAATCGCAATCGTCTCCGCACCAGGCCGCAAGGAAAAAATCGTGGCGAAGACCTGCTCGCCGCGGCGGACCCTTAGCTCGTAGTCGCCATAAAATCCCCGAGCGCTAAAACGCCCTTCTTCACTAGTCTGACCCTTTTCTTTGGTCCACCATTCCCCAAAGACCAGATCCTTGTAAATCTGCGCATGCGGTCTCGGCGTCCAGTCGGCATTGTACAGGGCAGCGGCAGGACGCCAGTGCGCCTTCTCCCAAAACCCCCAAAACTGCAGACCAGCGACAGCGGGATGGCTAAAGACGGTCGTCATAAAGTCGCGGGTATAGTCGTTGAGCAGATCTTGGTCGGTGGTGTTGATATCGAATTCGGTGATCTTGATATCGAGACCGAAACGACCAAAGCGGTCGAGCAGGCTGAGCAGTTTATCCGGCGCCGTCACATGGTCGCCGAAATGGCCCTGCATGCCGATCCCCGTAATCGGCGCGCCCTGGTCAACCAGATATTGGATCGTCTCTTCGTACTCTTTTTGATGCGCGATATCCTGGCCGCCATTGCTGAGGATGCCATAGTCGTTGATATAGAGAGGCACATCTGGCAAATTGCGCCGGGCGGCGTCGAACCAATCCACCATCACGCGATCGCCGCTCAGATCCATGATATCGTGATTGGTATAGGGCTCGTTGATCACATCCCATTCCTCGACGAGGTCGCGGGTCACCTGGGTGATCTCGCCGATATGGTCGAGGATGATCGGGGGAACGAGGGTGATCGGGGGAACGAGGGTGACCGCGTCGGCATCTCCCTCAAGACCTTTGAGACGATCGGGCAGGTGCTGCCAACTGGGCCAGACCAGGACGTGGCCGCGCCGATGCAGCTTGTTGGCTTTGAGCCACTCGAAACCGTCCAGTGCTTTCTCGCGGCTGAAATTGCTGCCCCAATCGCCATCCCACGGCGGCCACTTGAGCGCGTTTTCATTCGAGGCGGCGTTAAAGAGCTCCAGGATCTTCTCGCGATAGACCCGATCTTCAGCCGCCGAGCTACTGAGCCGTCGCATCTGCAGCGCGGCGCCAAAG
>JAYYUU010000287.1:0-11633 GCA_036343835.1 Candidatus Latescibacterota bacterium
GTCTACTGATAAGATCGGCAGAGCGATTGCATCGCAACGTGATGCGGATTAACGTCGCGCCACTTTAGTACGCTTTGGATTTAAGTTAGCAAGGTCCGTGCCGTGCGGATCAGGCCCTTGCTTGTTTTGGGGCGTAACTAACGGGTAGGAAAGGAATTGAGGGATTATTAATTATTTAAAATGTCGACAATGCAGTAACGCGAAGCGGCGGGAGTCGCCATTTGCCTCAGATATTTGACAGTGATGTTGTTTTTTCGACGCTCAAATTTCGCTTAGCAGCTGGTGACTCTTGTCGCGGATCGGACCGCGTAGTTCGTCGGCGAAGAGATCGGCATTGGCGACGATCTCTTCGAGCGAGGACCGGGCGTATTCGCCCAAGCCCAAGACTTGATCGCAGAGTTCGGGGTAGTTTTCGCGTTGGTCTAGCCGCACAAAGAGCGTGGCTAGCAGGCCAAAGAGATCCTCACTATCCGGATCGTAGGCGCGCAGTTGTTCGAATTTGGCAAAGCGGGTGTTTGTCCCGGAGGGGTCGGAGCTATAGGCGTGGGGCGGGTCGGGCAAGTATTCGGCCAGCTTTTCGATCTCGGGGGCGAGCTGCGCTTTGAGAACGATATCCTCATTGCCCGACAACTCGCGATACTCGGCGAGAAACTGGGTGTGGAAAAGCGGGTGGAGGTCGAGGTGAGCCAGCACACTGCACAGGTGGCCTGCTTCCTCTGCGGGATCGGGTTTTTCGAAGAGCCCCTCGCCGGTGTCGATGAGAATGCGGGCGCTGTCGGCAAATTCCACCCGGCGTTTGAAGTCGGGGGCCTGGGAGGGCCGTAGCCTGACCTCGATGACCCGGTAGAACATCTCGCGGATCACCAGCGAGATTTCTTCCTGGGCCTGAGGATCCATCGTCTTGAATTGTTCGAAAAATTCATAGCGCTTGAGTTGCAGGAAGTACTGGTAGAGCCCGTTGTAGCCGTGGCCCATGGTGCCCGGGACATCGGCCTTGGCCGAGCCCGAATAGGCCTGCAGCAGGCGTTTGAAGCCGGTGCTGATATCGTAGCCATCGTAGCGGTTGGCGGTGACGTAGCTATAGCCGTAGACCATTTCTTCGGCCGTGGTTGCGGCAAAGGCTTTGATGCCCTCGGCACCCATGGCGATCAGTTGCTCGAGCAGCGCTTCGGTCTTGATCGAGCGGCTGAGTTTGAAACGGGCCTCGTCCCACAGATCGTGCATGACCTCTTCGGTGGTCTGCGGCTCCAGTTGCAGGTCGAGTTCGCGGGCCAGACGGAAGGCAGCGCCGTGGCAGATGTCGCGGTCGATGGCGAAGTAGGTCGGGTATTTGTAGACCTCGCAGATTTCGTAGAGCTTGAGGTGCGACCAGAAGCGCTCGCGGTTCTCGTCGAAGATCTCGTCGGCGACATCGTAGGGATCGCGGTCGCGGATGGTGGGATTGAGCGAGTAGCGCGCGTCGGCGTAATAGCGGAAGAAGGTGCTGAACTCGTCGTCGTTCTGGTCGGCGTCGCGCAGGTGTTTATTGTAGCGGCGCAGGGTGTCCTTAACGATGTAGTAGCCGAGGGTGCGGTGGGTCTTGAGGTGCTCCTGCAGCCGGCGGATGGTCTCGAGGATCAAGAGATAGTCCAGCAGCGGCCAGGCCTCCTGGACCAGCACTTCGCCGATGGCCCAATAGTCGTAGCCCTGCTCGTGGGCGTCGCGCAACACCTTCTCGGGGATGTAGATGGTGCGGTGGGTGCGGCCGACGTGGAAGGACTGGTGCTCGCGCGCGTGGTGGAAGACCAAAAGCGAAGGCCCCCGGACCAGCGTGACGCTGAGATTGTGGTCAAGCAGGGCGTCGACGAGGTAGGGCGGGAGCTGGCGCACGGCGCTGTAGAAGAACTTGACGATGTCGTGGCCGGCGTGGAAGCGGGGTAGTTGCTCGTCGGGCATCATCATGCCGTTGCGCGGGCGGGTCTGCTGGCCGAAGATCACGGTCTTCGAGTTCATGCGGATGGTTTCGTTGACGTCGGCGTGATGGATGTGGCCTTCGCGCAGGCCGGTGTTGGGGCGCTGGTCGCCGGTGGTGTGGAGGGCGGGATTTTCGGGGACGAGTTGTTCCGGGAGGCGGTACTGCATGGGCGCCGGTTTGGGGTTTGGTGTGGATGCGCTTGAAGGGGAAAAATAATACTTTAAAAAAGAAGGTTCAAGTGCGAATGAGGGGGGGCGGCTGACGGTCTGGGTCACCCCCTGACCCAGACCTCGGTAATTTGGCTCTTCCTGTGGGTGGTGAATCAGTAGGGGTAATGTATGTACTCTCTGATATTGGAGGGGGATGGGCTATACCGCTTAGAGAGATAGGAGGAGAAAATGAGCGTCGGCGTGAGTGCAGAAAGAGCGCAGTACGACCGCGACGGCTGCGCAATATACCATGATGTGTTGGATGGGGAGTTGGTGGCGGAGGCGAGTGCGCATGTGGATTGGTTGGCTGCAAGGCACCCAGATCTCAGACCGGAGAATTTGGGGCATACGTTGATGCGCGACGATCCGTTTTGGGTGCGGTTGATAAGCGATGAGCGGTTGTTGGATATTGCCGAGGAGTATTTGGGGCCCAATCTCGCGCTCTTTGCCTCGCACTATATCTCCAAACCGCCCGAGGACGGTCGGCCGGTGCTCTGGCACCAGGATGGGTCGTATTGGCCGCTGGAGCCGATGGAGGTGGTGACCTTGTGGTTGGCGGTGGATGATTCGACGCCGGAGAATGGGTGTATGCGGGTGGTGTCGGGGACGCAGGAGATGGAGTTGCACGAGATGAAGCGAACTACGGATGCGCCCAATGTGCTGAGTTCGCAGATGGATCCGGATTTGGTGGAGGAGCAGCAGGCGGTGGATGTGGTCTTAAAGGCCGGGGGCGTGTCGGTGCACCATCCGAATATCGTCCACGGGTCCAATCCGAATACTTCGGGCAAAAGGCGCTGCGGGCTGACGATTCGCTATATCCCGACGACGACGCGGATTGTCAGTGAGCCATGGCCCTGTGCTTTTTTGTTGCGTGGCGAAGGAATAGAGGGAATCAATGATTACTTGCCGCGGCCGCGCTATGTGGAGGGCGAACACTTGCCGTTTCGCGGGTGCGAGGCGTGGGTGTAAAGAAGGAGCCATGGCGTGGTGTGAACAAGCTGATTAACGAGACGCTCAACAGGGCTCGTGCCGCGGAGTGACCACCAGCACCACGGTGCCTGCGCCGATGGGGGTGATAGCGGATCTGTCGGCAGAGTTCGAGGCCGCTCATGCCGGGCAGCATCCAGTCGGTGAGGATCAGGGGGCAGGGCGTGCGCTGATCGGCGTCCCAAGCCGATTCGGCTCTCGGTGCAGGCCTCGATCTCGTGGCCGAGGGATTTGAGCACCTGCGCGAAGGGATACTGGGTGCTGATATGGTCCTCGATAAGCAGGACTCTCACCACATTTATCCCTGCGGCCAGGAGGCGTGATCCACGCCCAACTTCTGCGCGATCTCGAGGATGCGGCCCCAGGTGGTGTCGTCGATGGGGATGCCCTCCGCCTGCCGCTTGAGACCGGTGCGGTATTCGGGATCGCCGGGCAGGAGGATCTCGCCGATGCGCGGGTCGATGCGGCTGGTGTAGACGTGGTTGATCAGGCTTTCGAGCTCGGCGTGGAAATCGTCCTCATCGACGAAGTGCCCGATATTGTAGACCGTGAGATGGAGCCCATTACTCTGCATGACGGTTTCGCCATTGGCGGTGCCCTGGCCGCCTAAAGCGCCGCCGAGGATCTCGACGACCATCCCCAGACAGTAGCCCTTGTAGGCGACGGGGCCGCCAAAGGGCAGGATCGCGCCGGGTGGCTCGCCGACGAAATCCTCCGGGTCGGTGGAGGGGTTGCCGCCGTGGTCGATGATCCGGCCCTCGGGCAGTTGCTCGCCCTTGTTGTGGGCGATGCGGATCTTGCCCTCGGCGCAGACCGATGTCGTCATATCGACGAGAATCGGCTCGTTGTCGCGGCGCGGTGCGGCAAAGGCGATGGGATTGGTGCTGAGCTTGCCGTCGAGCCCGCCGTGGGGGGCGATCTGCCGCCCGAGGTGGCCGGCGTTGCAGAAGGCCAGGCCGATCAGCCCCTGGCGGGCGACCTGTAGCGGATAGGCGCCGACGCGGCCGACGTGGCCGCAGTTGCGCAGGGTGGCGGTGGCGACCCCGTGCTCTTTGGCCCGGTCGATGGCCAACTGGGTGGCGAAGGTGGCGCCGATCTGGCCCATGGCGCCACCGCCGTCGACGGCCACTGCGCAGGGTCTGTCGCTGATGATTGAGGGCTGGCCCTCGGGGTCGAAGATGCCATCCTGGATCTGGCCGATATATTCGTAGATGCGGATGCTGCCGTGCGAGTCGTGGCCGTAGAGCGAGGATTCGACCAGGTGGTCGACCACGGCGCGGGCGCTCTCGGGCGGGCAGCCGACCGCCGCGAAGAGTTGGTAGCCGATCTGGCGCAGGTCGTCGGGTTTGATATGCGGCATTAGTTGTTCGTCTCCTCGAGAACGCGGTCTATTTCTCTTTTCCAGGTGCCGGCGACCCGCACGCCGTATTCGGCCTCGCCGCCAGTGGCCTCCGGCCCGACTAAAAAGGGCTGGCCGCGCTTTTTGTCGACGAGATTGGCGCGGTCGACGCAGTCGGTGTGCAGGAAGTGGAAGGCCATGCCGGCGCGTTCGCGGTCGGTGGTGTTGGCCTTGGTGGAGTGGGCAGTGCCATAGCAGAAGAAGGCGACCCCGCCGGCTTTCAGTTCGATGGGCACCGCCCGTTTTTCGGGCACCTGACAGTGGATGTGGTGGTCGGAGTTGGGGTCGCGGTCGTGCGGGTATTCTTCTTTGAAGGAGTCGTGGACGACGTGGATGGTGCCATTTTGGATGGTTGCGTCGTGGATGGCGATCCACATGGCGGTGCCTTTCAGGGGATAGGCGATTTTGAAGTAGGCGTTGTCCTGGTGCCAGTCGGTGCCCAAGCCGTGGCCTGGGGGTTTGAGGAACAGCTGGTCCAGGTGCAGGATAAAGGGATCGCCGATGAGCTGGGCGACGGCGGTGGTGACCTTGTCGTCAAAGGGCAGGGCGCGGATGAGGTCGCTTTTGTCGTAGAGGGGGATCACCTGCAGGTTGATCTTGGTGGCGGAGTGGGTTTCGCCGTCGCCGTCGGTGGCAACATTGCGGCCGAGGCCATCGCGTTTAAAGCGCTCGACTTCTGCCTGCAGGGCCTGGATTTCGCGGGGGGCGAAGAAGTCGGCAACGGCGGTGTAGCCGTGGGTTTTGAAGTGGGTTATTTGGGCGTTGGTGAGGGACACTGGGGGCTCCTTGCGCTAGACAGAATAAAATAAGGTGAAATTAGGATAGAGAAAGGGGGTTGGGGCTGTCAATGCAGGGGCGGTGCAGCGGACGCTGCGGGTCGGGGATCGGCCTGGGTATAAATCTGGCCGACCGCGGGCTTTTGGCATGGCGCTTAAGCGCCGTGCAGAGCACCGCTGTGGCTAGCGGGAGCGGGGGGCGCTAGACTGCAGACAAACCCCCGCCCCTCCACTCGGCTGGGGGATTTTCTGCGGACTTTGAGATCGAATAGAACGACCAGTTCGCCCCCGTCCCAGGTCTGCGAGTCGCCGGTGTAGAGATCGCGGAAGCGCTCGCTGCTGAGCGTGTCGGCGGGCACGGACTGGTGGGCGGCGACGACGACCTGGGCTTTGGGCAGGGCGGCCGACGGAAATAGCAGCAATATGAAGGCGGGTGTCGGCATGCACGCAGCTCAGAAGATGATCGAGATGACGGCGGTTAGATAGTGGAGGTCCTGGTCTTCTTCAGTGTAGTCGCCGGTCGAGAAATCGACCTTGATATTTACCGGGGAGTATTGCACTTTGGCCAGCACCCGGTCGTTGAGGCGCACAATACAGGTGTTCACAGATGGCAGCTCCCGAGTCGGAGAGTACTCTAATTCTACGACACTTGCCCTAGCTCGTGCAAGAGCGCGGCCGATGTGCGGGTCCCGCGATGAAAGTCGCGCAGCGAGAAACGCTCGTTGGGCCCGTGCCAGTTGTCGGTGATCTGCCCCAGGCCGACGAGCAGGACCGGCGCCTGGGCCCGGGCGGCAATATCGACGACGATGGGGATCGAACCGCCCTCGCGGGTGAGGACCGGATCGAGCTCGAAACCGGTGCGCATGGCTTTGAGTGTGGGCTCGACTACCGGGTGGTCGAGGTCCAGGTAGTAGGCCGGCGAAATGTGCTGATTTTTGAACTCGACGCGAATATCCTGGGGCAGGCGGTCGCGGAGATGTCCCTCGAGCGCGGTTTGGACTCGCTCGGGATCCTGGTCGGGCACCAGGCGGCATGAGATGGCGGCTTTGGCCAGCGCTGGGATGACGGTGCGCGGGCTGCCGCCGGCGAGGAAGTTGATGTCGAGGGTGGGGCGGGTCCAGCGCCTTTCGAGCAGCGGATACTCCCGCTCGCCCGCCAAGGCAGCCACGCCCAACTCGCGACAGTAGGCCTCTTCGTCCACCTCGAGTGCGGCGTAGAGGCTTTTTTCGCGGGCAGATAGCGGCTCGATCCCCTCGTAGAAACCCGCTACGGCGATATGGCCCTCTGCATCGACGAGCCCGGCCAGGGCGTCGACGAGGAGCTGGTTGGGGTTTTTGACAATGCCGCCGAAGAGTCCGGAATGCACGTCCTGTTTGGGACCAAAAACCTCGATCTCGGTGTAGACGATGCCGCGCAACCCCAGGGTCAGCGAAGGCCGGTCCGGCCCGAACATACTGGTGTCGGAGATCACCGTGCACAGCAGCGGGGCGAATTCGTCGAGCCCGCCCGCGGCCACGAACTGACCTATCGCGCGGCTGCCGCACTCTTCCTCGCCTTCGATCAAAAAGACCAGATTGACCGGAAGCTGATCCCCGACCGCGAGGATGGCCTCGGCCGCTTTCAGATGCGCGAAGCTGGGCCCTTTGTTGTCGCTGGCACCCCGGGCGATGAGGAAGCCGTCGCGCTCCTCGGCGGCAAAGGGATCAACCGCCCAGGCCGCCCGCGGGTTGACGCCCTGCACATCGTAGTGGCCATAGATCAAGACGGTGGGGCGCTGTGGCGAAAAATCGGGGCTCCGGGCCAGGACCAGGGGATGGGTGTCGGCGCTGACCTGGACCTTCTCGGCCCGGAATCCAAGCTGACCAAATTGATCGACGAGGAAGTCGGCCGCCCGAATAAGATCGTCGTTTGTCTCCCCGTCAGCACCGGCGCTAATACTGGGGATGCGGACAAAATCCTTGAGCTGATCGATATTGGTCTGGCGTTGTTGCTCGATGTATTGTAGTGCGTCTGCTAAAGCCACCTTGCCCTCGTTTTGCTCGATTTGAAATCGAGTGTTACGGATTGAAAAAAATACAGTTACAAAGAAAACATCCGGTCTGCACCCCGGGCCGTCCCCTTGCCCATTTTGGCTTCGTTTATTAACATATTAAAGCCAAATACATATTGTATAGTCTTGCCCGCCGGCCATGCGTCCCCGCAGTTGCAGTGCAATATAGGTCTTCGCGGCGGGTTGTAAAGTTCCGTTTAATTCGTCTGGAGGCCGCATCCCTTTGATGGGGCAGGCGGCCCATGACGCTGCATCCCCACGCGATGCGCGGGTTCTTTTTCCAGGCGCCCTATTCCACCGTAGACTGTTTTAGAGAGGAAAATACCGGGAAATGGGAGATTTGCCTGTCGCTATCAATGGCTTTGGCCGCATCGGCCGTCTGGTTTTCAGAGCCGCCGTCGAGCAGGGCGGTATCGAGGTCAAAGCCATCAACGATCTAACCGACGCCAACACGCTGGCCCACCTGCTCAAATACGATTCCACCCACGGCCGCTTCGCCGGCGAGGTCGAGGCCGACGGCGACAATCTGGTCGTCAATGGCCAGGCGATCCGCATTCTATCCGAGCGCAACCCGGCCGATCTGCCCTGGGGCGATCTGGGGGTTGAGATCGTAGTGGAGTCCACCGGCTTCTTTACCGAAGCCGACGGCGCTCGGGCCCATATCAGTGCCGGGGCCAAGAAAGTCGTCATTTCCGCCCCCGCCAAAGGTGAGGATATCACCGTGGTGATGGGCGTCAATACAGACGCTCTCAAGGCCGATCACACCATCATTTCCAATGCCTCCTGCACGACCAACTGCCTGGCCCCGATGGTCAAGGTCCTGCACGAGGAGTTCGGGGTCGTCAAAGGGATGATGAACACCATCCACTCCTACACCGGCGATCAGCGCCTGCTCGATGCCCCGCACAGCGATATGCGGCGGGCGCGCTCGGCGGCGATGTCGATGATTCCCACGACTACGGGTGCCGCCGTGGCGGTGGGCAAGGTGTTGCCCGCGCTCAACGGCAAGCTCGATGGCCTGTCCATCCGCGTGCCGACACCCGATGGCTCGTTGACCGACTTTACCGCCGTGATAGAAAAAGAAGCCACCGTCGAGGAGATCAACGCAGCCTTTAAGGCCGCCGGCGCCGGCGCGCTGTCCGGGATTCTCGAATACTCCGAGGATCCGCTGGTCCTGGCCGATATTATCGGCAATCCCCACTCCTGTGTCTTTGACGCGCTGTCGACCAATGTTCTCGAGGGCAAGATGGTCAAGATTTTGGGCTGGTACGACAACGAGTGGGGCTATTCCAATCGCTGCGTAGAGTTGCTCGCCGTGTTCGGAGCGCTCTAAGATTTCGCACCGATCGCGCTCCCACCGCGGCTGGTGCGGGTTCCCCGCAATTCGAGGAAATTGCCATGGACAATTGGATACTCTGGATTCTCACATGCGCTGCGATCCTCTATTTTGTGGTTTTGCTGCTGGAATTCAACCGGCCGTCGCAGACACTGATGGAGCAGATCGACAATCAGGAAGTGCGCCGTCAGGATATGACGCGCCGCCATGCGCACGCGCAAGAGCAAAGCGAGGAGATGAAGGCCCGGCTGGAGAAACTTGAAAACGATATGGAAGATCTGGAGACGAAGCGCAAGGATATTCTCCCCGAGGCCAATAAGCGGTTGATGATCCAGATCCCCGCCGGTCCCTTCACCATGGGGGGGCGCGATGAGGACAGCCCGCGCAACGAGCGACCGGCGCACACCGTCGACCAGTCGGCTTACTATATCGGCAAGACCCCGGTGACCAATCAGGAGTATCGCGAATTCGTCCAGTGCACCGGGCACCGGCCACCGATCACCTGGCAGCGGGGGACCTTTTCCGCCGGCACCGGCAAACACCCGGTGGTCAACGTCTCCTGGCAGGACGCCCGCGACTACGCCGACTGGCGCTGCGCCCGGCTGCCCGCTGAGTCGGAGTGGGAGAAGGCGGCGCGTGGCACCGATGAGCGGTCCTATCCCTGGGGTACGCGCTTTACGGAAGGCGAGCAGTGCAATGGCAACAACCAGATCGGCACCACCACCCCCGTCGATGAATACCCCAATGGCCGCAGTTTTTACGGTGTCTGGGATATGGCCGGCAATGTCTACGAGTGGTGCCAGGACTACTTCGACGAGGAGTACTACAAGCGCAGCCCGGCGACCAATCCCAAAGGTGCCGAGGGTGGGCAGGAGCGGGTGGTCCGCGGCGGCAGCTACCAGGAGACGCGCGCCGCCTTGCGCTCCACCGCCCGGATGAGTACCTCCGAGGTTGCGATCCGGGACAATACCGGTTTCCGTCTGGCGATGGACGCCGAGGATATGCAACTCGGACCCGGCAGCTGAGGCCAGAAAGGGCAAGATCATGTTTGAGGAAGTCTGGAGGGCCTACGAAGAGAATGAGCTGAGCCACAGCGCGGCGCATCATCTGATGGCCATCCACGAGTTTCGTCGGGAGTACGGGTATGCCCGCGTTTCGGACATCGCCAAGCATCTGAGGATCACCAAGGGCAGTGTCTCGACGGCGATGAAGCACCTCAAGGAGCGCGGCTATGTGCAGGAAGACCCCAACCGGTTCCTCGAGCTGACTGAGCAGGGCCTGAAGGTGGTGCAGGAGACCGAGGCCACGCGGCTGGTGGTGCAGCGCTTCTTAAGCGACGGGCTCGGTATGGACGAGGATGATGCGATGATCGACGCCTGCAAGGTCGAGCACCTGATCAGCACCGAGGCGCGGGCGCGGCTGGTCTGCTTCTTGCGCATGCTATTCTCGGAAAAACCTTCGGCCAACGAATTCCTCCAGCTCTTCCGCGAGGGTGCGCTGGAGTGTCGCTCCGGCGACATCGACTCCTGCCGGCTCTGCGAAGACATCTGTTATGGCTATCGCGCGGTCACCGTGGCGGAGATCGAATAAGGGCGGGTTCGGCACAGCTACACTCATCGGGTCGGATATTATCCGGCCCTTTTTTTGTATATTAGGGGTCATGCTAGGTTTTCTGCAGCGACAGTTTTTGCCCGTCGGTCTGGTGACGGTGGCGGTGGAGGGTTTCTTCTTTCCCGCGCCGGGCATCTATATGGCCGGGTTGCCTACGCAATATATCGCGGTCAGTTTTATCTTCCTGCTCTCGGGGTTGATGCTAAAGACCGACGAGATTCACGCCGCCCTAGCCGCCTGGAAGGCGACGTCGTGGGGTTGTGTTTCGATTCTCTTCGCCACTCCCCTACTGGGCACGGCGATTGCCTTTCAGCTCCCGATGGAGCCCTCCTTCCAACTCGGTTTGGCGCTGTTTTGCTGCATGCCGACGACCCTGACCTCGGGCGTGGCGCTGACGGCCCAGGCCCGAGGCAATGTGGCTCAGGCCCTGCTGTTGACGGTGCTGACCAATACTGCCGGCATCCTCACCGTGCCCTTTGTGCTGGCGCATCTACTGGGTGCGCTGGGCCAGGTCGAGCTTTCGGCCAGCGACTTGTTCTTCAAGCTCTGCTTTTCTATTTTGTTGCCCTTGGGTGTCGGCAAATACTTGCGGCGCTTCGCCGTCGACTGGATCAACGCCCAGCGTGCAAAACTGAGTTTGGCCAGCAACGCGGCACTGATATTGATTCCGTGGATGAAGTTCAGCGAGTCATCGGAGCGGTTGGCGCTGGTGGAGACGTCGAGCCTGCTGGTCCTGGTGCTATCGGGTCTGGCGATCCACGCGCTCTATCTGTTGTTCAATAGCGGGGTCTGCGCGCTATTGCGGCTCGAAGTAGCGGCGCGCAAAGCGGTGGTGCTGATGACCAGCCAGAAGACCTTGCCAGTGGCGATGACGGTGCTGGCGTTTCTGCCGGAGTCGGCGGTGTCGCCCGAGCTGAAGGGGTTGATCGCGATTCCCTGTATTACCTTTCATCTGGGGCAGATTTTTATGGATGCGTTTATTGCGACGCGGTGGAGAGCGGAGGAGGGGGGAGACTAGGGTGTAGTGGGCATCGGGGTGCGTCTCACGCTGCGGGGGTCTGTCTCCGGGAAAAGCTAAGGCGGCCCCATCGGGCTGGCGGAGGGACGCCGCCGCGGCGCTCCCTGAGCGGTCGCCTTACAAACTAGCGGGAGTAGGGCGCTAGAGTTCAAGCGATGGCCTTGGGGGAGCTTTTCCCTACGACAGACCCCCGCACCGCAGCGTGCATCCACCCCGATACCACAGGACACACCGCCATGCCACAAAAACGCCCCAATCTCCTGCTCATTACCACCGACCAACAACGCGGTGAC
>JAYYUU010000288.1:0-9937 GCA_036343835.1 Candidatus Latescibacterota bacterium
TATAGGATTTGCCGAGTCGCTCTAGCTCGACGCGCGAGGCCATAAAGTCATCAGAGTCTGCAACGGCCAACTCGACCATCGCCAGGCGCTCCGCCGCCGGGGCGTAGGTGCCCGGTTTGAGCGGTGGGTCGGCCGCCGGGATAAAGAGCACCTCGTCAAGGGGAATTGCTTCTAAGGCGAAGCGGGCCAGGAGCAGGTGGCCGTTGTGGATGGGGTCGAAGGTGCCGCCGATGACGCCGATGCGCCGCATCTTCAGCCCGTCGACTTGCTCAAGCCCGACAGGTGCTGCTGCACGTCCTCCATTAGCACCTCGTCGCCGCTGTCCTGCAACACTTCCTTCCAGTAGCGCACCGCCAGGTCGATGTCGCCCTGAGTCTGGGCGATCTCGCCCATGCGAAACAGCGTGGTGTAGTACCAGCCGGTGTCCGGATAGTCGCGCAAAACCTCTGCGTAGGTGATCTTGGCCGCGTCGAGGTAGCCTTGCTTGTGGTAGAGGCGCCCGCTCAGGTATTGCTTTTTGGCCAGGCGGCTGCGGCAGTCGATGATGCGCTGACGGGCGTCCGCCACCAGCGGCGAGCCGGGGTGGTCCTCGATGAAATAGCGGAAGGCGGTCAGCGCCTCGAAGGTCTCTTGCTGGTCCAGCTCGGCGCGGCGCAGTTGGCGGAAGTAGGCCTCGCCGATTTTGAATTGCGCCTCGGCGACCCACTCGCTGGAGGGATAGATATCGACGATGCGCTGATATTCGAAGGCGGCGTTGACCCAGTCCTCGCTGCAGAAGTAGGCCTCGGCGAGCATAAACTGCGCCGCGGCGACTCGCTGCGAGCCGGGAAAGTTGCTAACCAAGCGCTGGAAGTGCTCGGCTGCCTCGACGCAGCGCTTCTTGTCCATGGCCTGCTGCCCTTCGTTGAAATAGTGTTCGGCGCCCTGGAGTTTTTCGGGTTTGGTGCCGGCGCAGGCCACGAGACCCAGGGCGAGGGAAAGCGCTACGAGGTATTTCATGACGTCCATTAGCGGTTGGAGAAGAACAGATAGATGAGCCCGCCGAGCACGGTGGACACGATCACAGGTTCGACGAATTTGCCCCAGGTTTGTTCCTCGAGCTCGGTCTGGGCGAATTTGAATGTATCGTGTTGCAGTACTGCGAGTTGTTTTTTGGGAATCTGGTCCTGCCGCGTGCGGGTGATCTCGTCCTGCCAGTGAACGGTGTCGTCGCGTTTGTCGCTCAAGCGCAGGGCGAGGGTGACCCGGCCCTGGCGGTCGACCGCGCTTGAGCGCAGACCCGATTGCCCGGTGACGCCGAGATCGAGAATGCGGTAGGAGAGGCGCATGCCCGACGCCTGGGTTGCCGTCGAGTCCAGGGTCACGCTAAAACCGCGTGCGATCAGCTTGCCGGCAAGCAGGTGGTCGACCATCCAATTGGCGTCGTGCTCGCTCTGCGGAACGACCAACAGGGCCGCAGCCGCTGCTTCGTCGGGCATATTCATCTCGGCCAACCCGGCGTCGACGGCGCTCGCTACGGTCTCGACCAGCAAGTCCATATTGGTAGGGAAGGGGGCGGCGGTGGCGGCGGTGGCGCAAAGCAGCAATGCGGTTAAAAGGCGATACGGGACTGACGGCAAGGCAATTCCTCGGGATGGCGGCGGGAGATCAACTGCCCAGGTATTTCATCTCTTTGCGGGCGGCGGGCAAATATTCGCTTTCGGGGTACTCGTCGAGTAGCTTGCGGAAGGCGGCAAGGGCCCGGTTGCGCTCGCCCAGGGCCAGGTGACAGCGGGCGATTTTGAGCTGGGCGTCGTCGGCCTTTTCGGTTTTGCGGAAGGCGAAGACCTTGGTAAACTCGGTCAGCGCCTGGCGGTATTTGCCGATGCCATAATAGCACTCGCCCTTCCAGTACTGGGCATTGTCGGACCACTCGCTAAAAGGGGCCGCTTGCAGCAGGCGGTCGAATTCGACGAGGGCTCGGTCGTATTTGCGGCTGCGGTACTGCTCGAGGGCGCCCTGGTAGATCTTGAACACATTGCTCTTGTTGGAGCGGGAGCGGGTCTCTGGCATTACCGGGCTGGCGGGCAACGAGTCGAGCTCGGTGCGCAGGGTTTTGTTCTGGTCCTTGATTGCGTCGAGCTCCTGCCGCAATTCGCCACTGGCTTCTTCTGTTTGGCGCAGGCGGTCGGCCACCGCCCGCTCGCGCTCGTAGGAGGCCTCGACCGCGCGCTTGAGAGCTTCGATCTCCTCGCGCTGGGTGGTCTCCCACTGGTCGATGCGCTGGTCGACCTGGGCCGTGGTGGCGCAGGCGCTGAGGGCCAGGGTCAGGATCAGGGCGCTTGTTGCTCTCTTTATCATGCTCGAGATGGGCACCGGGATGAGGAGGGCATAGGCGAGGGCATCCCTAAATATAAGTACGACCCCAACTATAGACCAGACGGCGCGTCACTTCGACTCGGCGCGGAAGACCAGGTCCTCGGGCGGGTTGAAGGCGAAGTCCTCGCAGCGGTCGGCGTAGAGGGCCGATGGGCCGTCGGTGGGGACGATTTCCAGGGCCTGGTCGAAGAATTTCTTGGCCTCGGCGAAGTTGAATTCCCAGTAGGCGTCCATGCCCTGGTTGTAGAGTTCGAGCACCTGCATCATCTCGGCTCTCAGATCGCCCTTGCGCTCGAGGATCTCGTAGGCGGTAACCGGCTCTTCTTTGCCGACGACCTGGATCAGGTCGAGCTTGCGGCTCTCGACGAGGTCGCCGACCTTGTCGTAGATTATATCGTTGACCATAATATCGGTGCCGTAGATCTTCTGGTCGCTCTCGAAGCGGGCCGCGAGGTTAACGGTGTCGCCCATCATGGTGTAGTCGGTGCGGCTCCTGGAGCCCATATTGCCGACGATCATCGGGCCGGTGGTCGCTCCAATGCGCACCTGGGCGAAGGTGCGGCCCTGCGACTGCCAGCGGTCGCGCAGCTCTGCCAAGGGCGGTGGGATCGCGCCGGGCTCGCTCCAGCGCTGGCGCAGCTCGATCAGCATGCGCTGCTGGTCGATGCAGGACATCACCGCGCGCATGGCGTGGTCCTCGTAGTAGATTGGGGCGCCGAAGAAGGCGATGATGGCGTCGCCCTCGAATTTGTCGATGGTGCCGCCATAGCTCTCGATGATATCGCACATCTCGGTCAGGTAGCTATTGATGAAATCGACCAGCTCGCCGGGGGTCAGGCACTCGGAGATGGTGGAAAAGCTGGCGATATCGGAGAAGAACGCGGTCATTACCCGCTCCTCGCCGCCGAGCTGGTTAACCATGTCGGGGTTTTCCATGATATGCTCGACGACGGTGGGCGAGAGGTAGTGGCCGAAGGCCCCCTGGACGAATTCCTTCTCCTTTTCCTTGATGATATAGCCGTAGATGGTCAGCACCAGATAACCGGCGACGATGGTGTTCATCGGGCCGATGACTTCCAGCCAGAGCCCCAGGTGGGTAAAGGAAAAGAGGGCGGCCAGGGCATAGACCGTCGCCAGCGCGGCGATGAGCAGGGCGCCCTGCAAGACCTTGAGCTTGGGCACGATTATCGACATCGCCAGCCCCAGCATCAGGACCAGCCCGATGCGGGTCCAGAGAGGCGTGCGGCGGATAAACTGCTCCTGGAGGATGGTGTTGAAGACATTGGAGTAGATGCCGACCATCGGGTAGTTGCCCTGGAAGGCCATCACGCTCAAGTCGGTGCTACCGGTGGAAGTCTGGCCGTAGAACAGGATCTTATCGCGGATCTCCTCGGGCGTGATGAGGATACCTTCGGCGTTGCGATAGGGGTAGAAGTAGAGCGGTCGGGCGCTGGGCGGCAGTTTGCCGTCGACCAGACGCGATTGCACGAAGTAGAGGCACTGGCGCAGATCGTCGGCCTTGTATTCGGGCAGGGCTTTGCCTAGTGCGGCCAGGTCGATATCCGGATTTTGCTCGATCTGATCGGCGACGCGGTTGTTGCGGCGCACCTGCTCGTAGAGGACGATCAGAGCCTGTTGGGGCTCTGTGACGCCTTTAGACGCCCAGAATTGGGCGGCGCTGAGGTCGGGCTTGCGGCGCATCGACGCCTCGATACCGCGGGCCTGTATCCAGGTGCGCACGGCGTTGCGAGCGGTCTGGAGGTCCGTGGAACCCTCCTTGACCAGCAGCGCGGGCAACTCGCGGAGCTTGCGGCGCAAACCGGGGTCGGCGGCGACGATCTCCTTGAGTTTTTCGATCGGACGCTGGCGGTCTTCGCGCTGGGCGGCGCGGCGCAGGGCCAGGTGGGGGTAGCGGACGAAGGTCTCTTCCCACTTGCCGGCCCAGTTGACATTCATGGTGCCGTCGTCGTCGATGGGGATCTCGAGATCCTTGCTGCGGCCGTCGTCCATTTTGGCCCCCGGCAGGCGGATGTGGTCCCCGGGCCAGACCTCGACGTTTTCGATGGGGACCTCGAGATGGTTGCAGACCATGGCCAGGATAATGGAGGGAAAGAGGATATCCTGATACTGAAAGACCAGGGGGTAGCGCCGCCGGGAGCCGTCGAAGTCCTCGGTGGTCTGGGCGTTGGCGAAGCCGCGGGCGGCTTCGCGCAGCAGTTTGATGGGGGGCACGAAGTGGGTGGTCCGGTCGATGGTGCTCTCTGCGGCGGGGACCATTAGTTTGGGCGAATGAGCGCGGATGTAGGTGAGAACTTCTTGCTGGTCGGCATTGAGGGGTCTGGTCTTGACCGGTCCCTCGGCGTCTTCGGCGACCGGGATTAAATATTGGGCTAGGTAGACGTTGTCGGCCTTTTCGATGGCGTGGCGAAAGTGCTGGTCGTAATTGGCTTTGGCTAACAGGCCTTCGATCCCTTGCTGGTCGATGGATTTTAGCGCGCGCAATTGTTTTTCGGAGACCAACTTGGTCTTGGGCTCGATAAAGTAGATATCAAAGCCGACCATTTTGGCTCCGTATTCGCCGAGGATGCGCACCACGTCGATGTATTCGGTGCGGGTCCAGTCCTGCCAGCGGCCCTCGACTTCGAGCGTCTGGTCGTCGATTTCAATGGTGCCCAACCGCGGGTCCATCTCGGGCAGGCCGAAGATGGAGTTGCGAATATTAAAACGCCAGTCGTAGCTGACGAGTTCGGCGCGCTCGTAGGCCTTGGTAAGGGTGAAGAGCAGGACCAGAATGCCGACGATGGGTCCGAGATAGAGCTGGAGTTTGGGGTCACCTTTGCTCGCTTTTGCCATGGTGTTTCTCCAATGCGTTGTGGTGCTCGTGGGGACTCCCTTCGCTCATGCGCTAGCATTGCCGTGGTCTTCGACGCTCGTCTCACAATTCTGTCGGGCGAGAATGAGCGGTTGGGGATATCCCCTCCCTGACCGTAAAAATGCACAGCTGCTGTAGACAATATAAAAAAAGGAAGGCCGGTGGACACGCCACGGGCCTTCCTTGCGAAAATATATATAAAAGCTGCTATTGGGTCGCCGTCATCGCACTCAGCTTGTTCTGGGCCTTGGCCGCGAAGGGCGTCTGCGGGTGGTCCTTGGCGACCTGGCCATAGTAGTCGCGCGCTTGGGTGGTCTTGCCGAGCTTTTCAAAGCACTGGGCGATGAAGAATTTCTGCTTGGGCGCATTGGGCGACTTGGGATTTTTGGCCAGGGCCTTCTTGAGCGTGTCGATGGCCTTGGTCAGCTTGTCCTGGCTCGGGTAGCGCTTGCCGCCCTTGTAGTAGAGCTTGGTGAGGATATTGTCCTCGGCCTCGGCGCCGCGGACACCGGCCACGGTGACGGTCTCCTGGAGTTTGAACTCCTCCTCCTCAACCATGTCGTCGACCTGGGTCCACACGGTATTGAGCCAATCCTCGTCGGCGTCGGCGTCGGTGGCGGCCTCGGTGGTGGCGGCCTCGGTGGTTTCTTCCTGGGCGGCCTCTTCCTGGGCCCAGAGGGGCGCGGCGGCGAAGGCGGCGGCGAAGAAGAGCAGATAAAAGAAAAGTGTGCGTCTCATGATAGCATCTCCTCAACGGGGCGGTATGAGCTTTTCTACCTCTTGCTTAAAATATCGGCGTTAAAAGTCGGCTGCAATATGATCCAGATCACGTCCGCGTCTTTTTGTTTGATTGTGTCCATTGGACGCCTGTACTTTAGGCTGGTTCCGACTACTTTGGCGCCTGCAAAAAGTCCAAAAATCCCTCGTAGCGATCGTCCATTTCGAGCACCTGGCGGTAGATGACCGCCGCCTCGTGCTTGCGGCCCTGCAAATAGCGGACGATGGCCATGTTGAGGCGGACGCCCGGATGGGTCGGCATCAGCGCTTCGGCTTCTTCGAGCAGGGCGTAGGCCTCGTCGTATTCGCCCTTGTTGGTGAGGATGACGGCCTTGGTGTTATAGGCGTCGCCCAGCTCCGGGTCGGCGCGCAGGGCCTGGTCCAAACGCTCGAGCGCCCGGTCAAATTCATCTTGCTGCATATAGGATACCGCGATGCGGTAGTGTTCGTCGGCCGAGCCGACCTCGGCGAGGAAGTCGAGCAGGCCCTCGTAGGCATCGTCCTGCGAGACGATTTGCTGGTAGAGCGCGTCGGCCTTTTTGCGATCGCCCTTGAGATAGTGGATCAGCGAGATGTTGAGGCGGTAGCCGGTCTCGTCGGGGGCGCTGGCGGCGGCGCGTTCAAAGAGCGCCAGTGCCTCGTCGTACTGGCCCTGGTGGGTGAGCACTACGCCCTTGGCGTTGACCGCGTCGGCGAATTTGGCGTCGGCGGCGAGGGCTTCGTCGAATTGGGCCAGGGCCAGGTCGAGACGCTCCTGGCGCAGATAGGAGACGCCGACGTCGTAGAATTCCTGCGCGTCGCCGACGGTGGCCAAAAAGTCGAAGAGGGCGAGATAGGAGTCGTCGAGAGCGACGACTTCCTGGAAGAGGCGGTCGGCCGTCTCGCGCTCGCCCTTCAAATAATAAGTCAGGGCGATATTCATCCTGACGCCGGTGTTGTCCTCCAGTTGCAGGGCCCGGCGGTAGAGGTCGAGGGCCTCATCGTAATAACCCTGATAGGTCAGCACCACGCCCTTGCCATTGATGGCGTCGAAGTGGTCGGAGTGCATCTCGAGGACCCGGTCGAACATCTTGAGGGCCTTCTCGAGGTGGTTGATGCGCAAATAGGCGGCGCCGGCGTCGTAGGCCCCGTCGGGGGTGTCGAGCGAGACGGCCGAGCCGAGGGCGATCTGGTCGACGCGCTGGTCGAAGAAGTCGAGGTCGCGGAAGAGCAGGCTGTCCATCTGGCCCTCGGCGGGCAGCTCGACATTGGCCGGGGGCAGCGAGGCGGGCTTGTAGGTCTGCAGCCACTGCTGGACATAGACCTCGTCGATGAGCTTGCGGCCTTTGAGGCGCTGGTATTCGGCGGCGCCATTGCGCCAGGCGTCGGCGAAGGTAAAGCCGAACATCGTGGTTTCGACCGGAATCCAGATCCGGCCCTGCCATTCGACGTATTCGGTCGAACTGAGGAAGTGGTCCTCGGCCTTGTCGGGCGATAAGCCGCTGTCGAACATCAAATAGATATGGCCCTTGCCCGGGTCATTGGCCTCCAAGAAGGCGGTGTCGATGCTCAGGTTTTCCAATAGCGAGGCGTAGAGCATCGTCAGATCATCGCAGTCGCCGATCTTGGTCTGGACGCCCTCGCCCTTGAATAGCAACTCGCTGGGATACTGCACCGTATCGAAGATCGTCTTGTCGTCGGAGACGCTGGCGAAGGGGGTCTTCTGGTCGGCCTGATAGCGGATGCGATAGGCACCCATCGCGTCGTAGAGCAAAACCGCCTTGCCGATATTGGAGCGGTTGAATTTGGCGCCGAGCAGGTCGTTGTAGCGCTGGATCAGGCCGCGGGCCATCCCGGCGACGGCGAGGTCCTCTGGCGTGACGAAGGCGGCGGCCATGCCCGGGACATTCCAGCTGAGTTTGCCCTTGCCGGCGACGTAGACGCGTTCGAGCTGCTTTTCGCTGGCCTGTTCCTTGCGGTTGCGGGTGTAGGAAACCTTGATCACAGGGGTAACGAAGTTGTCGAAATAGGCTTCGGGCTGATTGAAGAGATCGGTGTCAAAGGTGACCTTGAAGGTGTATTTCTCGTTGCTCTGCGGCGGTAGGAGCACCATCTCCTGGTGCGGCACGCTCATGACCTTGGGCAGGAAGATCCCGACGGTGGCCGCGATCGGCTCGGGCGCCGAGTTGGAGATAACCACGTCGAAGAAGTCGGTCTCCTGGTAGTGCTGGTAGAGCGAGCGGAAGATCGGGTTGGGCCGGATGATGACGTCTTTGATGGTGACGACGCGCGGGTTGTAGGCCAGAGACAGCGAGGTGTAGTGCGTCGGCGGCAGGATCGGATGCCGCTCGTAGGCGTAGTCGAGGGTGGCGAAGCGGTATTTGACCCCGAGGCCGAAGGAGGCGGTGGTGGCGTCACCGAAAGACTCGGGCGTGTCGAGTTCGGTGAGCATGCCGGCGCGCAGGGCCAACAGGCCCCGGATCCAGTATTCGGCACCAAAGCGCAGGGCGTCGTCGAGGCCGGCGGCGATGGTCAGGCCTTCGATCGGCTTGTGGGCCAGGCCGAGGCGATAGCGGGCGTCGTAGAGTTGTTCGGAGACGCCGCCGTCGTGCTCAAGGCTAGTGCCGCCCAAATCCTGGACCGAGAGCCCGAGGCGCAGGCCAAAGGGCAGCGGGGCCAAGAGTCCCAGGTCGAAGCCCCAGCCCGAGGCGGAGGTCAGCTGATTGCCGTCGAGATCGACGCTCAGCGAGCGGTATTTGCCGGCGACGCCGATGGCGGTGGAGCCGAGATAGGGCTTGAGGGCGCCAATGCCATTGCGATAGCCGTAGGCGAAGTTGGTTTTGTTTTGCCCGGCGCCGAGTTCCGCATCGTCAAAGCCGAGATTGAACCAGTCGAAACCCAGCGCGTGGTTGTCGGCGATGGGTAGCGCGTAGGCGAGATAGGACTGGTTGAGCCCGAGGCCGAAGCGGTCGGCATAGCCAAAGCTCAGCTCTTGGCGCTGCAGGGTGGCCAAGGCGGCCGGGTTCCAGTGGATGGCGCTGGCGTCGGAGGCAACCGCGGCGAAGGCGCCGCCCAGGGCGATGGCCCGCGCGCCCAGGGTCTGCTGTCTGGAGGAGGTGGCGTCGGCGCCAGTGGTCATAAGCGCCAGCACGAGTATTAGGAGGCGCATCAAGGTTCCACCACCGCGATCTGGTCGCCGCCTTGGACACCGGAGGCGGTGACGGCTGCGGCGCTGCCGGGGAAGCGCACCTGCACGCTATAGGACTGTCCCTCCGCGACGCCGAAGATCACGCCATTGGGGCCATTGGCCTGGCGAAAGGCGATGAGTTGGTCGGCGTTGTCGAGCAGGCTGATCCGGGCGCCGATGCCATCGAGATTGGCGCCCCCTTGTTGGCCTCCCTTGCCGCGGGCGAAGACTTTGATAAAGCCGCTGCCCGGCGTCGCGTTTTGGAAGAGCTGGCTGCCCAGGCCCCAGCCATCGGTGGCGTAGAGGTCGGGTGCGCCATTGCCGTCGTAGTCGGCGAAGACGGCCGCCATATGGACCGAGGCGCTGGTGGAGAGATTCGCCTCGGCGGTGGCGTTGCGGAAAGTCAGGTCGCCATTCGCTGCATAGAGGATATCGCGCTGTTGCTGGCGGTCGGCGCCATTGGCCAAATAGAGGTCGAGCCAACCATCGCCATCGTAGTCGGCCCAGGTGATATTGGCCGTGAGCCAGCCGTTGACGTCGATGCGAATACCGGCTTCCTGCGCCACGTCCTGGAAGGATTCGTCGCCGTCGTTGCGATAGAGCGCGTTGGCGCCGACATTGGCCAGATAGAGGTCGAGGTCGCCATCGTTGTCGTAGTCGGCCCAGGCGCCGCCGTGGCCGATCTCGCCATTGGCGACGGCGAGGGCGCAGGCGATTTCGGGGAAGATGCCGGTCTCGTTGAGGTCATTGCGATAGAGGCCGTT
>JAYYUU010000289.1:0-6649 GCA_036343835.1 Candidatus Latescibacterota bacterium
CACCGAAAAGGAGATCGCCGATTTCGACTTTGTGGCGCTGCCTACCCTCAACAAGAAACGCATCCTTGATCTAAATCAGGGTCATTTCATCCCCCAACGGGAAGGGATTGTTTTCCTGGGTCCTCCCGGCGTGGGCAAGACCCATCTGGCGATTGGCTTGGGACGGGCAGCCTGTCGGAGAGGATATCGCGTCCAGTTTTTCACCGCCACCGGATTGGCCACCACTTATGCGGAAGCCCGGGAAGAGCGTCACCTGCAGAAACTGGAACGGGCGATCGACAAACGCGACCTGATTATCGTGGACGAATTGGGCTATGTCCCCCTGGGACAGGGAGCAGCGGAAAACCTGTTTGGCTTTTTCTCCCAGTGCTACGAACGCACCTCGCTGATCGTCATCACCAATCTGCCCTTTAGCGAATGGCCACAGATCTTCGGCGATGAACGGCTCACCGGTGCGCTGCTGGACCGACTCACACACCGAGTCCATATCATCGAAATGCAGGGGGATAGTTACCGATTGAAAAAGAGCAAGAAACGACAACCCCAAAAAGGAGGCAAAGCCACTCAGGCAAAAAGCTGAACGGATCTGTCGGCCGACAGATCCGTTGACAAGCGCCCAAGTACGGCGCTATTCTTTAACCCAAAGTGGCTTCATTTTGCTTGCGTGTTCTGGCTCTGTTTTGCGTGCGTGTTTCCACCTTAGGGTCGAGTCCTGAGCTTTGGATTAATGGACAGTCTATCTATGACCTAGCAAAAGCTCAGCCTGAGAAGCGAATTAAGAAACTAGGCAAAGTAAGTTGAGCCTTCTTCTAACAGTTCCATACCCGCTGCGGCGCATTCGCGCCTGGGTCCTTCGGGCAACGGCTAAACGCCGTTCGTATATGGGCGGGACGTTCTGGGAAACTAAAAAGAAAAACTTCAAGCGGTCGGATTGAGACCGACGGCTATGGTTAATGCTTGATTCAGCGCTTCGATTTTTGGAAAAGGGAGCGTGCCAATGAAGTGTGTTAGAGCCGTCTTCGGAATGCTGATTAGTTCGTCACAGTAAATGCTGCTATCGCGTTTTAACCCCTGCTCAATCCCAACCGGCACTTGAGTAGACAATCCTTCAAATGAGGAATATATGGGCGCACAAATAACCGTAGAAAAACGAGAATCTACTAAGGTCTGACGACTGATAATAACAAAGACTCTATATCGTTTTGGATCTTGCGAAGATGCTTTGTAAACGCGATAGAGTTCGCCCCTTCTCATAGATCAACCTGATAAGAAAGCACGTCCATCGCCTCCTCATTGAGCGATTCGGCATGCGCGTTGAGGCGGTCTAAATCTTGAGCATCTCTTTTTCGTTGTTCTTCAACGGCAAGGAAATGACGGACGGCTTGCTCAATTAAAGCTGACCGATTTCCATAACGACTAGATAAAGCATCTATCTGATTCATTAAATCTTCGGATAGCGTGACGGAGGCTTTGACTTTCATACTTGAAACTCCATAAAGGTCAAATGGAGCAACGCATACTCATACTCATACTATAAAAGGTAGTATTTTTATCCTACTAAGTCAATTCATTTATCCGTAAGGTTAAGGACCAATTGATTTTAGTTCCCATAACACCCTGGCCGGCGCATTCGCCCCTTGGCCCTCCGGGTACATCCCTTCTCTGTCACGGTGCTTGCCTTCGGCAACCACCGCGCCACGCCCATACGGGACGAAGGGACATCGTAAAACCGAGGAACGCCGTCGGCGTCCAGACAATATGATATTGACAGTACCAAAGCACTTGTGATAACTTTCGAAAACGGCTCATGGGATTGATCCTTTCGCAAAAGTTGCGGGAACAACTCTGCGAAGGGATAAGCCACGAGCTTCTCATCGGCAAAGCCCATGGACTCTGACCCCGCCCGAAGGACGGGGTTGCTCAGGATCAAATGAAAGTAGAGCTGGACGGACAGGTTTATGAAACCGCAAATAGAAGGTAAAGCCAAATGAGCCAGTTTGAGGGCATCGTGCCCGCCATACCCACGCCGATGGACGCTCGGGGACAGGTCGCCGAAGAGGCCCTGCGCAAAGTGGTGGAATTCAATATTACCGCCGGAGTGCACGGCTTCTGGGTTGCGGGGGGTACCGGCGAGAGCGTATTGCTCGACGACGAGGAGAATATGCGGGTCGCCGAGATCGTCGTCGACCAGGGCCACGGGCGGGTCAACCATATCATCCACGTCGGGGCGACGACCACCGCCCGCACGGCGCGGTTGGCCGAGCATGCGGCAAAGGTAGGGGCTGCGGCGATCTGCTGCGTGCCGCCTTTTTTCTATCGCCGCAGCGACGAGGAAATCGTCGAGCACTACCGGGTGGTCGCCGCCGCCGCCGATTTGCCGCTCTTCGCCTACAACCTGCCCGCAGCCACCGGCGTCGAGATCGACCCACCGCTGATGCAGAAGATCCAGGATGGAGTGCCGCAGCTTGCGGGACTGAAGCATTCGGTGGCGAATCTGTCCAATCTGCGGGCCTTTGCGCGGATGGGGCTGGCGGCCTTTACCGGCAGCTGCCATTGGATGCTACCGGCGATGACCCTGGGTGCGGTGGGCGCCGTCGACGGACCGCCCTCGGTAGCGCCCGAGTTGTGGGTGGCGATCTGGGAGGCGTATCGGGCGGGTGAGTTGAAAAAGGCCGAAGCGGCGCAGGACCGCGCCAGTGAGGCGGTGGCGGCGCTGATGAGTTGCGGCGGGAGTTTCCACGCGATGATCAAGGTCGCGATCGGGTTGCGGTTGGGCATCGACTGCGGCGATCCTCGACCACCGGCGTTGCCGCTTAGCAAGGAGCAGCGGGCGGCGCTGGAGCGGATCGTTGCGAAGCTGGATCTGCGCTAAACCCGCGTAGAACGTCCAAAGCCCTTTTCCCCGCTGAACTGCACAGTGGAAGAGGGCTTTGTCCTTGAGTATGGCAGTGGCTTATCTGACGAGCAAGCCGTAGCCGATCTGCACGAAAACCCAGACCAACGACAGAATGCCGACGAAGAGCCCGAAGCGTTTGAGGGCCATATCGGGCACCTTTGGCGCTTGGCGCTTTATGAAGGGGAGGTCCTGCAATTAATATCGGTGCGAGGGCTCACTGGGGATGTGAGGGGGATCACCACCGATATAAAAACCAGATCCAGTGCACCGCCTTGCACCGGAGTCTGTGCGACTTGCTGAAGAACTAAACAAAAAAGCCCGATCGGACAAGGGCCTGTAGTTTAGCGGCTGGCCTCGGAAGAGATGATATCTACTTTGCGCAGATACTCGCAGAGGGCGTTGCCATCGTTGGGCAGGTCGAGCACGTCGGAAAAGGGCCACATATCGCTTTCGAGAAAGTCGAAGGCAGTCTGGCGGTCCTGGTTGCTGTCGGTGCGGGACATGTCTTTAATGGCCTGCAAGATGACCGCGGCAGCGAGCCGGCGGTGGCCGTCGAATTGGGCGCGATAGGTGGGCTTTCGGTCTTTGGCCATGAGCTTCCGTCATTTTAAGTGCGGTATAATCTATATCTTACGACGCCCAAAGCGCCACGTAGATCCCGCTGGGTTTATAAATACAAGCCGATCACACATCCGGTTAACATGGTGGCGAGCGTACCGCCGACAAGCGAGCGCAGCCCCAGCCGCGCCAGGTCGCCGCGCCGCTCGGGGGCGATGCCGCCGATGCCGCCGATCATAATGGCCACCGAGCCGAAGTTGGCAAAGCCGCAGAGGGCGTAGGTGGCGATGATGAAGGAGCGCTGGCTCAAGGCGGCGGCGTCCCCCATATGCTGGGAAAGGGCGAGATAGGCGACGAATTCGTTGAGGATGGTCTTGAGTCCCATCAGCTCGCCGACGAGGCCGGCTTCGGCCCAGGGGATGCCCATCAGCCATACCAATGGATGGAAAAACACCCCGGCGGTCGCCTCCAGGCTCCAGCCGCTGGCGACGCCGTTGACGAGCCCGTCGAGCCAGGCAATGCCGTAGTTTAAGAGGGCGACGAGGCCGATAAAGGCGATGAGCATGGCCAGGACGTTGAGCACCAGATGCATGCCCTCGGCCGCGCCCCGGGCGGCGGCGTCGAGGCCGTTGACGGTGTCCTCGCGGGGGAGCTCGACCTGGGCCTGCGCGGTCTCGGGCTGGTCCGTTTCGGGGATCATCAGCTTGGCGACGGCGATGGCGGCGGGGGCACTGATCAGCGAGGCGACGAAGAGATGACCGGCGATATCGGGGTGGATGGGGCCGAGAATCGTGGCGTAAATGATCATCACGGTGCCGGCGATGGTGGCCATGCCGCCGGTCATCAGGCAGAATAGCTCGCTTTCGGTCAGCCGGGCGACATAGGGGCGGATCAAGAGCGGGGCTTCGGTCATGCCGAGAAAGATATTGGCGGCCACGCCGACGCTTTCGGCCGAGCTGATGCCCAGCAGCAGCAGCTGCATTGCGCGACTGAGTCGCGCAATGATCCAGGGCAGAATGCGATAGTGGTAGAGCATCCGCGACAGCGAGGCGATGAAGATGAGAATCGCGGCGATTTTCAGGGCGAGGACGGGGCCGTGCTCGCGGGTGAAGGACTCGGAGTTTATGCCGCCGAAGAGCAGTGATTCATTGGCCTTGAGCGCGGTTTTTTCAAGCAGAACGGTCAGGCGGCCGATCAGCACGAAAATGGGGGTACGGACGGCGGGTTGCAGCAGGAGACCCGTGAGCAGGAGCTGGAGCAGGGTGGCGACTGAGAGGGTTTGCCAGGGTATTGCGCGAGTGCGACGGCCGGTGAGCCAGGCAATAGCGAGGAGAGTAAGGTAGCCTAAGGCGCTGTGGAGGGTGGACATGACGTCATTAGAAGAACGCTCAGAATGGGGAAAAGTCAAGGTGCGGGGGTGGATTTGCGTCTGTGCCAGCTAGGTGCTCTGACCGAGGGAGGGGTGCTACTATAAACGACGACTGGCGGCCTGAAAAGGGTATGAAATATCGATATTTGCAGCAGTCAGCTGAGGGTGTCGAGGGTGCGCTGGACCACGCCATGCAAGGGGGCGTCGGTGTCGATGCGGGTGGCGCCGGACCAGACGGGGAGCTTGCCTAGGACCTGGGTCAGGTTGGCGAAATAGGGGTCGTCGGTGCGGGAGCCGCGCTGGGCCATGCGAGCGCGCCAGGTTGCCAAAGGAGGGGGATCGAGGTGGAGGACCTGGAGGGCGGCGGGAGCGATCTTGGCGTGCAAATCTGTCCAGAGGGCGTCCACGCCCAGCTCGGGGCCAAAGCCGCCGACGAGGAGGATCTGGCGGGTGCCGACGAGATTGGTGCAGGCGGTGGCGAGGGGACCGGCGTATTCGAGGGGGCGGAGTGTTTGCCAGTAGTGGGGCGTGCCATAGGCTGTAGAGGGCTCGTCTCCCCGCTGGGCAGCGGCGGCGAAGATAAATCCCGCGGCGGTCTGGTCCTTGTCGATGAGGAAGGTGTTGGGCCGGAGCGGGAGCAGGGTCTGGGCGACGGCGGTTTTGCCGACGCCGGGGGGGCCGGCCAAGATGATGAGGCGGGCCGACGGCGCGCCGGAGCGGGCGGCTTTAAGCAAGGCCTGAACTGTGGGACCGGGATCGGGCATGGACTCGGCGTAGCCGCCGCCCAGGTGATCGGTCACGGCGAGGGCGCGCCGCGGTCCCGGGGCTCCCAGCCGACCAGCTCTTTGCCGCTGGCGAGGTCCCACTTTTTGTCGGCGCCCTGCGAGACGCCGTAGATGATGCCGAAACCGGGGCGCGGGGCCTCGATACAGCAGGCGGTCAGCTCGGCGCAGTCGCGGGCGCTGAGCCAGCGATTTTCGCCGGGGGCAAATTCGCTGTTGACTTCCTCGGTGTCGGGGTAGTTGGCGATGCGGATGCAGTAGACGGAGATGCCGTACTGGTCGTGGTAGAAGCGGCCCAGCGCCTCGCCAAAGGCTTTGCTGACGCCATACATGCTGTCGGGACGGACCGGCATCTCGGGGGTGGTGTAGACATTTTCCCTTTCGTAGAAGCCGGTGACGTGGTTGGTGCTGGCGAAGACGACGACGGGGACTTTGTTGATCCGGGCGGCTTCGAAAATATTGTAGGTGCCCTGGATATTGGTCTCCATGATCATCTGGTTGTAGCGGGTGCGCGGATAGCCGGATTGGGTGATGGCGATGCCGAGGTGGGCGATGGCGTCGACGCCGTCGCAGGCTTCGACCATATTTTCGAAATTGGCCAGGTCGGAGACTACGACTTCGTCGCCCGGCTCGACTGCGGGGATATTGCGGTGGAAGAGCAGGCGGAAGTCGTAGCGGTCTTTGAGGTGGCGGCGCAGACCCGACCCGACCTTGCCGGCAGCGCCGGTGATGAAAATTTTCTCGCGTTTGGACATGGGTAGGACTCCTGGAAAGAACATATTGCATCTCGAGCAGGAGATGCAATATGTGTGTGATTATCACTCGTCCGTCAATTGCGGAGTATCACTTTGCGGAATATCGTTACTAGATGAGTGCTTATTTCTCTTCGGCTCTGCGAGAAGGGAATGACCGGATCTATTGTTTGCAAGAGAGGGAAGTAGTTCGTGCAGCGGATCATCTTATTTTTAGTAGCGTCGATTTTTTTTAATGTCCTAGCCTTGACTTTGGCGATTGTCCCCGCGCATGCCGCATCCGGAGCGCGCA
>JAYYUU010000290.1:0-5800 GCA_036343835.1 Candidatus Latescibacterota bacterium
CCACCTTCATCATACAGATCGAGCTAACTGACCCCAGTAAAACTTAGCTCCAACAATTAGTCGAGGTTAAAGTTAATGCGCCATACCTAGTGATCTCCTCCACACCTATCCAATACTCATATCGGCCATTATTGCCCTCTATATACCACCCGCGCTCAATATCCACCCTCCCCAAATACCTGTCAAGCGACCACTAGCCCAACTAGTCGAGGTCTTCAAGGGTATACCCAATGAGCGGCTTGCTGTCTCAGATGTCACAGGATAGTGAAATCTGAGGATAGCCCTCGGAGTGGCACCGGATGTGCCACGAGCGTCGAAGACCGTCCACACTGGTCTAGCCAACGCAATTTCCCTATGCTACATCCAAAAACACAAGGAGCCCACCCATGAAAATCACCGCCGTCGACGTCTACCCCGTCAAGCAGTTCACCTACGTAAAAATAACCACCGAAGCCGGCCTCTACGGCCTCGGCGAAGCCTCGCTCTCCGGCCGCAACATGGCCGTAGTCCACGCCTTCGACCACCTTCGCCCCTTGCTCATCGGCCAGGACGCCACCCGCATCGAACACCTCTGGCAGGACATCTTCCGCGGCACCTTCTGGCGCGGCGGTCCGGTGCTGCAATCGGCCTTGGCCGGCATCGACATCGCACTGTGGGACCTGGCCGGCAAGGCCCTGGGCGTGCCGACCTACCGCCTCCTCGGCGGCAAAGCCCGCGACAAAGTCCTCGTCTACCGCCACGTCCGCTGCAAAACCCCAGAACAGATGGTCGAAAATGGCCAACAACTCCTCGCCGAAGGCTATAAGGTCCTGCGCATCTCCCCCACCGATACCATCGCCGACGGCCACTTCAGCCCCCACAGTGCCGTAACCCAGGGCACCCGCTACATGGAGGCTCTGCGCAAAGGAGTCGGCGACGACCCCGAAATCATCGTCGAAGTCCACACCCGCCTGAGCCCGACCCGCGCCATCGAACTCTGCAACGCCATCGAGGAATATCGCCCCTTCTATGTCGAAGACCCCATCCGCTCGGAAAACCCCACCGCCTTCGCCAATCTGCGCGCCCACACCAATGTCGCCCTGGGCACCGGCGAGCAACTCCACGACAAATGGGCCTATCGCGAACTCATCGAAGGCGAGCTCGTCGACTACCTCCGCGTCGACATCTGCCACACCGGCGGCATCACCGAGGGCAAAAAGATCGCCGCACTGGGCGAGGTCCACTACCAGGAGTTGGCCTGCCACTACACCGGCAGCCCCGTCTCCACCGCCGCGATGCTGCATCTGAATCTGTCGATCCCCAACTGCGCGGTACAGGAATTTGCGCCGGGGGACGGTTGGATGGCGGAGGTCACCCCGCACGACTGGCGGCTCGAGGACGGCTATCTCTTCGCGTCGGACTCCCCGGGCTTAGGCATAGATTTCGACGCCGACGTCGCCCGCAGTCATCCGCCCAATCTGCCCGACGAGCCCCCCCACTGGCGTCGCGCCGACGGCTCGGTGCAAGATTGGTAGGACGAGTGCGTTCCTCGGTATATGGTCGGCGGCGAGCAGCAGGTCCTGGAACTGAAAAATATGAGAAAGGAGAACGGTCTAATGCGGGTAGTCGAGGCTTCTGCACATCCTTGAACCTCGACTGGAACAGCTCGACGGCACGCTATGGGACAAGCTCGTCTAGCTCAGCAAGTCGATACAACACTTCTTAAACTTCTTGCCGCTGCCGCAGGGGCAGGGGTCGTTGCGGCCGACATCGGCCAGCTTCTTGCGCACCGTCTCGCCGCGCACGCTGCCGTCGCCGCGAAAGCGCTCGGCGTATTGCGCCTGGATCGCGGGCATCCACCCCGCCCATTCCTCCGCATCCGGATATTTCCCCGCCGCCGCCAGATAGTCGAAAAAAGCCGCGAGCAGCCGCGGCGCCTCCCGCCGCGCATCGAGCGGCAGATCCAACGGCGCGACCTTTTCCACCAACACCTTGGCAAAAAGCGCCGCGTCGGCCTCTAGCGGAAAGGTCGGTGCCAACTCGCGCGCCCCGGCCACGACCTGAAACAACAACCCTTCGGCGTGCTGCTTCAAGCTCGGGTCGAGCAAGGCGTAGTATTCGGAGGCGATGTAGTCGCCGATATAATCCGTCAGATCCGTGCGCATAACCCCATCCTCCTCAAGACCACACGTAGATTTCGCCATCGTCTTCGGCGTAGCCGATAAAGACCGCCAGCACTATCCGGGGATTATCCCCCGCGACCGCCGGGACCTCGTGGACACAGCGGGTATTGAAAAAATAGAGATCTCCCGGCTCGAGCTCGACCCGACACCGTTCGAACCCCGCTGCCGCCGCGTAGTCGGCGAAGCGATCTTCGGCGATAGAAGACTGCACCTCCTCGGTCCAAAGACAGCGGTGCAACACGGCCTGCACCCCTGGCCCTAGCGCAGCCGCGTTCTGGACGCAGAGCACCCCGGCAAACTGATGGGTAAAACGCGAGACGGCGTAGTCGAAGCGCTTCTCGCGCAGCACCACGTGGTCGATATGCGGCCGATAGGCGTGGCTTTCGTAGTGGACGCGGAAGATCGCCGGACCGTAGAGACGCCCGTCGGCCTCGCGCGCGATTTTGACCTCCTTGTCCACGGCCAGGGCCTGCAGGTGCTCGTAGATGGTCTGCACCGGATCCCGAAAGCCGTCGAAGAGCGAGGTAAAGAGCTGCTGCGTCTCTACCGCATGCCGAAGAAAACCCTCCTTGTCGCCGCCCTTATTGCCGAGACTGGTGCCGATATCGATCCGCGTGCGCCGGTCCTCCGGATCATCGACTAGCGGATCGCGCATCAGTCCCCGCTCGACAAAGCGCCGCGCCAACCCCCGGCAGTCGGCCGGATCGTAGACCTGGCGCAACAGGATCGCCGGCACCTCCGCCCGAGCCAGGGCCGCCAGTGGATCTTTATGTGCGGCAAAGACCGCCGCCAGATCGGGCGCCACCGGCTGCCAACTCGCGCCGGCGCTCATAGCGCTCCGATGGCGTTTTCCACTCGGCCGCCCATATTCGTTGTGGATCGTTTCAACTCAATCACCCGTTAGCACACTCTATGAATTCGGTCACCGAGGTCGTCCTCGGCGCATCGGTCGACCAACTCTGGCGCCGAGCGGAGGCGATAAAAGCGTCGAAGCGCCCTAACTAAGCTTCCAGGCCCGATCTACGTCGCGCTGATAGGCGTCGATCCGGCCCTTGAGCACATCGGCGACCTTGACCACCTGCCCCGACTTGCCCGACTCGTAGATCGCCTCGCTGACGGCCTTGCTGCGCAAACCCTCCTCCGCGTCGATCTCCACCGGCCGCCCCTTGCTCAGCGCATCGACAAAATCCCACAACTCCAGCGTCACACCTCCGGTAATTCCATAGGGGAAGAGCTGATTTTTCTTGCGCTGACTCAGCGTCTCCAGATAGATCTCCTGCAATCTGGGCATATCGTAGCTCGTTCCGTCGACGAGCTGGCACTCGCCATTGGCCTGAAAGGCCGCCGGATGAAAAACATCCGAGTCGATAATCGAGCCCTTGGTGCCGCTCATCGTCAATTGGGTAAAGCCCTTGCCCGGCGCGCTGGTGGTCCACGACCAGGTACCGATCAATCCACTCTTGAAGTTGAAGATACTGGTCCAGAAATCCTCCATCGCGCTATTGACCACCTTGTCGCCCTTCTGATGGGGTCGCTGATACATCTGCTCGACCCGGGCGTAGACGCTGTCTACTTCGCCAAACCAGTAGCGCATCGTATCCACCCAGTGCGCGCCACTGTCCATCACCATCCCGCAACCGCCCAGCTTGCGGTCGACGCGCCAGTGCCAGTTGGGCACATGCTGGGGGTCGCTCCACCCCGCGCGCACCGCCCACCACATCCGCGGCTCGCCGAGCAGACCATCGTTGAAAGCCCAGTGGATCGTGCGCTGCCCAATGGCGCGGCGGCACTGCTCGGCGGTGGCGGCGACCAGCCCACGCCGCTTCGCCGTCTGGATGATCTTCTTCGAGGCCTTGACCGTGATGCCAATCGGCTTTTCGACCAATACATTAACGCCCCCCTCGAGCAGTTCGCAGGCCAACACGTGGTGCAGACCGTGCGGACTGCAAATATCGGCCCCGTCGAGATCCTTTTCGCCATTGAGCAACTGTTCGACATTCTTATAGGCGTTGACTTTCCAGCCAGCAAAACCCTCGATCCGCTCGGCAAAGCCCTGAGCCCGATCCAAGGCCTCGTCCACCGCCGCCACGATGCGAAATCTCGTTTCGCCCCGGCTCAGTAATTCCTGGTAGCCATTCAAGTGCGCGCCGGCCATCCCGCCGCAACCGACCATCGCGATATTGATGACCTTAGCCTTCTTTTTTGCTACCATATGCTCCCTCTTCCCGGTTTCGCGTTTTACCGTGCAGGCAATATATTACAAAGGTCCTCATAGCTCAAATTTTGTCACCATGAGCGCAGTCGCACCGCGTCCCGGCCCTCGACCAATCCACCAACGCCTGGTAGACCAAAGCCCGAAAATCTCGTTGCGGAGTGCCGATGCAGAACAGATGTTTGGAACAAAGACCTGCTTCTTCGGGATCAATGCATAGCACTTTCACACCTACCCCCCTTCAAACGTAAGACACTAATTGACTTACCTTTGTGCGTTTGTATTGAGAGCAAGGGGGTTCAATATGACCATCGCCACCGTCACCAGCAAGGGCCAAATCGCCATCCCAGCCCGCATCCGCAAAAACTATGGCATTGAGCAGGGCACCCAACTTTGAACAGGGCGTGGCCAAGGCCGAGGAAATAGAAGCCATCATCCGTTCGCTGCCCATCACCGTAATCGCCGTCGATCTGGACCTCGCCCGCGAAGCCGCCCGCTTTAAATCCGCCGGCGGGCTTTCATCCGCTGACTGTTTCGCCGCTGCTCTAAGACATCATTCGACCCATAGTACCTCACCTGCCAAGCGCGGTCAAAACCGACTTGCCGCACCGCCCTCTTTTGCATAAGCTGCAGGGCATATGACCACTCCCACCCAGCTACCCAATACCGCCCCTCTCACCGAGCGCGGCGATCTCGCCCAACTAATGGTCGCCGGCATTCAGCGCTACCTGCTGCGCGAGACAGAGCAAGCGGCGACCAGGCGCCAACGGCACTGGCACCGCGATACCTCCTCTCCCGCAGCCCATATCCAATCCATCGAGAAAAATCGCCAGCGCCTTGCCCATATTATCGGCGCTGAAGGCCCGCGCCCCACTCCCGAACTAAGCTATATCACCGACCAGCTCAAACCCCTCGCCCGCGGCCCCAACTACCACATCCACGCCGTGCGCTGGCGCGCCCGCGCCCGGGTCGATGCCGAGGGCCTGCTCCTCGAGCCCAAGCGCAAAGCGCGCGCCAATATAGTCGCCCTGCCCGATGCCGACTGGACACCCGAGCAACTCGCCGGGCTCGAGACCGGATATCCGGCTTTTGCCGCGCGCCTAGTCCAAAGCGGTTGCCGCGTGCTGATCCCCACACTTATCGACCGCAACTGCACCCACTCAGGTCTCGCCGGCGTGCGCATGACCAATCAGCCGCACCGCGAATTCATCTACCGCGCCGCCTTTGAACTCGGCCACCACCACATCGGTTTTGAAGTGCAAAAAGTTCTCGCCGCCGTCGACTGGTTTGGCGCAAACCCCACTGGCGTTATCGGCTATGGCGAAGGCGGTCTTATCGCACTCTACGCCGCCGCACTCGACCAGCGCATCGCGGTCGCCGGCGTCAGCGGCTACTTCCAAAATCGCCAGGCGCTCTGGCGCGAACC
>JAYYUU010000291.1:0-9684 GCA_036343835.1 Candidatus Latescibacterota bacterium
CAAATCGATCCCAACCTCGGTAGAGGTAACGAATTTCACCCCCTCGGCCGCCATCAGATCGACCCGGCGCTGGACGACCTTTTGCTTGTCGAGCTTCATATTGGGGATCCCGTACATTAGCAGACCGCCGATGCGATCGGCCCGCTCGTAGACGGTCACCCGGTGGCCGGCGCGATTGAGCTGCGCGGCGCAGGCTAAGCCCGAAGGCCCCGAGCCGACGACGGCGACCTTTTTACCGCTGCGCTTCTCGGGTGGCTCGGGCACGATCCAGCCCTCGGCGAAACCCTTATCGACGATGGTGCATTCGACATTTTTGATCGTCACCGGCGGGGCGTTGATCCCCAATACGCAGGCGCCCTCGCAGGGCGCGGGGCAGACCCGACCGGTAAACTCGGGAAAGTTATTGGTCTTGTGTAGCCGCTCCAAGGCCTCGCGCCACAAGCCGCGATAGACCAGGTCATTCCACTCGGGGATCAGATTGTTGATCGGACAGCCCGAGCCCTTGTCGCCCTGGCTGACCACATCGCCGAGATGGCAGAAGGGGATCCCGCAGTCCATACAGCGCGAGCCCTGCTCCTGCAGGCTCTCCTCGGGGAAGTGCTCGTGGAACTCATTCCAGTCCTCAACCCGCTCTATCAGGTCGCGGTCCTCTGGCAACTGTCGTTCGAATTCGATAAATCCAGTGGGTTTACCCATTAATTTTACCTTCCTGTCATTCTCTATCTCAGGACGCCTCGGCCATCGCCTCGCGGAAGGCGACAAGCGCCGCCTCGTCACCGCTCAGCCCGCGGTCCTCGACGCGCTTAAAGGCATTGAGCATCTTGCGATAGTCGCGCGGCATAACCTTGACGAACTTCGGCAATAAAGCATCCCAATCGTCGAGGATCTGCTGCCCGCGCGCGCTGTGGGTATGCTGCACGTGGCGCTCGACCATCGCTTTCAACTCGGCGCTATCCTCCGCTTCCTCCACCGGCCCCATATCGGCCATCTCGTCGTTGAAGTGGATCGCGAAGTCGCCGTCCTCGTCGAGCACATAGGCGATGCCGCCCGACATCCCGGCGCCGAAATTGCGCCCGGTCTTGCCCAGCACCACCACCCGGCCGCCGGTCATATATTCGCAACCGTGGTCGCCGACGCCCTCGACGACGGCGCTAACCCCACTATTGCGAACGCAGAAGCGCTCGCCGGCGATGCCGTGGATATAGGCCTCGCCCGCGGTCGCGCCATAGAAGGCGACATTGCCACAGATGATATTCTCCCACGGCACGAAGGTCGAGCCCACGGGCGGGTAGAGCACCAGCTTGGAGCCCGAAAGCCCCTTGCCAAAATAGTCGTTGGCGTCGCCCTCGACCTCCATGGTCATGCCTCTGGGGGTAAAGGCGGCAAAGCTCTGACCGGCGGCGCCCTGGAACTTGAGGCGGATCGTATCCTCGGGCAGCCCTGCCGGGCCATAGCGCCGCGTCACCTCGGAGCCGAGAATGGTGCCGGCGACGCGGTTGATATTCTCGATCGGCAACATCGCCTCGACCTTTTCGCCCTTTTCCAACGCCGGCTTGGCCAGCTCCAATAGCGTAGTGTTGTCAAGCGCCTTTTCCAACCCGTGGTCCTGCGGAATCTGGCAATAGCGCCCGACCTCGGGACCGACCTCGGGGCTGTGCAAGATCGGCGTCAGATCGATCCCGACGGCCTTCCACTGCGCGATGGCCTTCTTCGGCTCGAGGTGGTCGGTGCGGCCGATCATCTCATTGACCGTGCGGAAGCCCAGCTCGGCCATGATCTCGCGCATATCCGCGGCGATAAAGCGCAGGAAATTGACCACGTGGTCGGGGCTGCCGCTAAACTTTTCGCGCAGCTCCGGGCTCTGGGTCGCCACGCCCACCGGGCAGGTGTCGAGATGGCAAACCCGCATCATAATACAGCCCATTGTCACCAGCGCGGTGGTGGCGAAGCCGAACTCCTCGGCGCCCAATAGCGCGGCGATAACGACATCGCGACCGGTCTTGAGCTGGCCGTCGGTCTCGACGACGATGCGGCTGCGCAGGTCGTTGAGCACCAAGGTCTGGTGCGTCTCCGCCAGCCCCAGCTCCCACGGCAGGCCGGCGTGCTTGATACTGGTCTGCGGCGAAGCGCCGGTGCCGCCGTCGTGGCCCGAAATCAACACCACGTCGGCGTGGCCCTTGGCCACCCCGGCGGCGACCGTACCCACGCCAAACTCCGACACCAGCTTGACATTGATCCGGGCGTTGACATTTGAATTCTTGAGATCGTGGATCAGCTGCGCCAGATCCTCGATCGAGTAGATATCGTGGTGCGGCGGCGGCGAGATCAACTCGACACCGGGCGTGGAGTGACGAACCTTGGCGATCCAGGGATAGACCTTGTTGCCGGGCAGCTCGCCGCCCTCGCCCGGCTTGGCGCCCTGGGCCATCTTGATCTGCAGCTCCTTGGCCTGGGTCAGATAATAGCTCGTCACCCCGAAACGGCCCGAGGCCACCTGCTTGATGGCGCTATTTTTGGAGTCGCCATTGGGCTCGAGCACATAACGCGCCGGGTCCTCGCCGCCCTCGCCGGTATTGCTCTTGCCACCGAGGCGATTCATCGCGATGGCCAGGCCCTCGTGCGCCTCCTGGCTGATCGAGCCATAGGACATCGCCCCGCTTTTAAAACGCCGGGTGATCGCCTCGACCGACTCGACCTCATCGATTGGGATAGACTGATTATCTCCCCTAAACTCCAGCAAACTCCTAAGCGTCGCCAGCCGCTCGGACTGGTCGTTGATCAGCTCGGCGTATTGCTTATACACCGCGTAGTCGTTAGCGCGCGCCGCCCGCTGCAACAGGTGGATCGTCTTGGGGTTGAAGAGGTGATGCTCGCCCTCCTTGCGCCACTGGTAGTGTCCACCGACATCGAGGGTATGGCCATTGGTCGGGATCGCGGGGAAGGCCGCCTCGTGGCGCATCAACGCCTCGCGGGCGATATCCTCAATGCCCATCCCCTGGACCTGGGTGGTGGTCCAGGTGAAGTAGCGGTCAACCACGTCCTGGTTGAGCCCCACCGTCTCGAAGATCTGCGCGCCGCGGTAGCTCTTGATCGTCGAGATGCCCATCTTGGCCATGACCTTGATCGTGCCCTTGATCGCCGCGTAGATATAGCGCTCCTCGGCTTCTTCGTAGCTATAGCCCTCGAGCATATTCTCGCGGATCATATCGTTGAGGCTCTCGAAGGCCATATAGGGGTTGATCGCCTGGACGCCATAGCCCAAGAGCAGGCAGAAGTGGTGTACCTCGCGCGGCTCACCCGACTCCAGCACCAGCCCGATGCGGGTGCGGGTCTCCAATCGCACCAGATGGTGGTGCACCCCGGCCACGGCCAATAGCGCCGGGATCGGCACATGGTCGGCGGCGGCGGCACGGTCGGAAAGAATGATCAGGTTGTTGTCGTCGGCCACCGCCGCGTCGACCCGATCGAAGAGATCCTGCATCGCCTGGTCGAGCCCCGCCTCGCCATCGGCGCGGTTGAAGAGGATCGGGATCGCGACCGCCTTGTGCCCGAAGAGATCGACCTCGCGCAGCTTTTCCAGCTCGGCGTTTTTGAGAATCGGCCGCTGCAGCGTGATCTGGCGGCAGCTCTCCGGCTCGGGCACCAGCAGGTTGCGCTCGGGGCCGATCTTGGTCTCGGCCGAGGTGATCAGCTCCTCGCGCAATGGATCGAGCGGCGGGTTGGTAACCTGGGCGAAATGCTGTTTGAAGTAGTTGTACAAAAGCTGTGGCCGATCCGAGAGCACCGCCAGCGCCGCGTCGTTGCCCATCGAGCCGACCGGATCCTTGAGCACCTGGACCATCGGCTTGAGAAAGACGCGCAGATCCTCAAAGGTATACCCGAAGGCCTGCTGCCACTTGAGCACCTCTTCGTGGCTTTCCATCAACGGCGTGCCCTGAGTCTCGGGCAGATCCTCCAGCGCGACGACGTGGGCGTCGAGCCACTCGCGGTAGGGGTGCTCGATGGCGACCTGATGCTTGATCTCCTCATCGCTGATGATCCGGCCCTCGTCGGTGTCGATCAACAGCATCCGACCCGGCTGCAGCCGGCCCTTGGTGACCACGTCTTCCGGCGCCATCGTCAACACCCCGGTCTCCGAGGAGAGCACCAGCGTATCGTCCTTGGTGATATAGTAGCGCGAGGGTCTAAAGCCATTGCGGTCGAGCATCCCGCCGACGACGGTGCCGTCGGTAAAGGCCACCGAGGCCGGGCCGTCCCACGGCTCCATTAGACAGCTGTGATACTCGTAGAAGGCGCGCTTCTCATCGCTCATCGTCTCGTGGTTTTCCCACGGCTCGGGGATCATCATCATCACCGCGTGCGCCATCGAGCGCCCGCCCAGCGACAATAGCTCGAGCGCGTTGTCGAACTTCGCCGAGTCCGAGCCATCCTCGTGGATGATTGGGTAGAGCTTGACCATATCGTCGCCGAAGAGCTCCGAGGCCAGCATGCCCTCGCGCGCGTGCATCCAATTGCCATTGCCGCGCACGGTATTGATCTCGCCATTGTGGATTATATAGCGATAGGGGTGCGCCCGCTCCCAACTGGGGAAAGTGTTGGTGCTAAAGCGCGAGTGCACCAGCGCAATGGCCGCCTCGAAGCGCTCGTCGACCATATCGGGGAAATAGCCCGCGACCTGATAGGGGATCAGCATGCCCTTGTAGACGATGGTCCTGGAGGAGAGGCTAGCCGGATAGAAGAAGTCGCCGCCCGCGACCTCGCCGCCATAGCGAATGGCGTTTTCAGAGCGCTTGCAGATGACATAGAGCTTGCGCTCAAAAGCCAATTCGTCGGCGTCGTGGACTTCGCCACGGCCGATAAAGGCCTGGCGCTGAAAGGGCTCGCAAACCACGGCGGTATGGCCCAGCGCGGCATTATTGGTCGGCACGTCGCGCCAGCCCAAAAAGCGCTGGCCCTCCTCCTCGACAATCTCGACGAAGAGCTCCTCGCAGACTTGGCGCTCTTTGGCGTCGGATGGAAGAAAGAGCATGCCCACCCCGTAGTCGCCCGGCTCGGGCAGCTCGAAATCGCAGACGCTGGCGAAGAATTTGTGCGGTATTTGCAGCAGCATGCCGGCGCCATCGCCGGTATTGGGCTCGCAACCGCAGGCGCCGCGGTGCTCGAGATGCTCCAATACCTCGATCGCCTGGCGCACCAGCTTGTGCGACTTGTGGCCCTTGATATTGACGACAAAGCCGATGCCGCAGGCGTCGCTTTCGTACGCCGGATCGTAGAGGCCTTGCTTTTCGGGATCCCCGGGGATACGCGTCATTTCAACCTTCCCTTGGCTCTGGGGTCCGGTCCGGGTAACGGCGGGGAATACGAGATAACCAGGTCGCACCCGCATAGGAGTGACCTCGCACTTGTCTCGTTAGAATTTCGCCGTCGTTGGCTAAAGAAGATCCGTGCTCGCACCAAGAGCAGGGAGATGCGAGCAGGCAAGTGGACAGGACCGTCGTCTCGGTCTGTTCATCTGATATTATAGTATAAGAGCAGATAATATAGTGAATATTACAAGTTTGTCAAACATCCTTATGCCACTTTTCTTGACGATTTTGTGACTTCTCTTGCCAACCTAATAGATTATGGCCTAAATTATACTATATCTTATTTGTGAAAGGAGAATTTAGGCCATGAGACGTCTTGGCGGCCAGGAGCGGCGCATCGTTCGCGCCCTAATTCGCAACCCCCGCTGCTCGGACAATCGCGTCAGTGCGCTGACCGGCGTGCCGGTGCGCACCGTCAGCCGCAAGCGCACCCGCCTCGAACAGGATGGCATCCTCTCCTACTACGCGGCAGTCGATATGCAGGCCGAAGGCACCGGCCGCTTTTCGACCCAGCACATGCTGACCATCAAGTTCAAACTCGGCATCACCCGCAGCCAGGTCGTCCAGGAAATCCGCTCCGAGCCCAATGTCGCCGATGTCTATAGCGAACTGATCCGCGACAGCTATATCGCCGAGATGGACGGCCACATCGCGCTGGTGATGGTCGTCGAGGGCGAATCCGACAGCGACGTGGCCGAAAACGTCCAGGGCAGGATCATCCCCTCGCTGCAGAAAAACCACGGCGAAGATTCGATCTACGAGTTGCGGACTATCCGCCTGCTCGACCCCATCCGCAGGCTGCACAACTACCTGCCGATGGTCAATATGGAAGAGGGATTTATGAATGAGGACTGGCCCGACGACGCGATTTTCGTCGAGTGAGAGTGCGCCAATCGACCTATTGTCAGGGCGAGAGATTGTACTTCACTTTCGACGGGCAACGCAAAACCGATCTGCGGCAACGGCCGTAATCGACAGCCCTGACGGCCGCTCAGGCAAACTCGCATTTAACACCAGGGGATTAACCGGATCGCCGCAGACACCGCCGGCTTCGAAGAGGAATTGCTCCTCGACGTCGACCACGGTGTCGCACTTGGCGATATAGGCTTTGAAGCGTAGCGTCTCACCGCTGGCGCGGCCATAGACCGTGAGAAAGTAGATCCAGTCGTCCAGGCGGCCGGATCGGCGTGGGGAAGACGCGGCGAAATCTATCCGGGCCGAGATACCCGCCGCGCTGTAGAGTGCCAATGGCCCAGCTGTGAGGGAGAGCACCAACGATTAGATAAAGATCCGACGCTACTCCTCCGATTCCGGCGTAATGCGAATCTTGAGCGCCGTGTGCACGTCGAGAAATAGCGCATGGACCTCGCCCTGCGCCGCCGTATCTGAACTTCTCTCGGCCTCAAAGGTGATCCACGCCTCGAAGACCGAATCCGCCGCCGTGGCAGATTCCCCCTCCGCAATCCCGTCGAAGACCACATCTACCGACGCAGGCGAGACGTCGCCATTATTGGCCACCAATTCAATCTCGCCCTCCCATGCCTCGGCCACCGGCCCGGCCAGGCTCTCGACCCGCACCTTGATCGGCAGCGTAAACTCCGGTCGCACCCACTCGTCGGTCGCCGCCAGGGTCAACTCGAAGCGCCCGTCCTCGGTCGTGGTATCGACCAGCCGACCCGGCTCCTCGGCGCAACCCGCCAGCAGCAGCCCGACGCACAATAGCGTGCAAAACTTCATCGCCTACCTCCTAAACTCTGCTCCACCTTGTGCACCGCCTCGTTGAAGATCCGCTCCGAGACCAGATAGGGGAACTTCGACTCGTAAAAGAGCTTGGCCACCTCGCGATCGATCGGGTGGTAGCGGTTGCGCATGTCCTCGCGGGTCGGAAAGAGGATCTGCACCCCCGGCCGGAAACCCTGCATGGTCTGGGCCATATTCTGGTTGAGCTTGAGCACTCGCTTCAAGATCAGCGCCCGGCACAGCCGCGCGACGTCGTCCTCGTTGGCCAGCAGGATCGACCACTTTATCGGCACGGCGTTTTCGTCGTATTCGTTCAGCACCCACATCAGCTCGTCCTGCTCTGCGACCGGCAGCACCGTGTCGCGCACCGTGGCGATCGGCAGACCGAAGGCGTGGCCCGGCTCGGGCGAGGGTTGGGCTTCGAAGCTCATGATCACCGCGCTCTCGGGCGAGGCCAGCGCCCGGGGCAACAGGTCGAGCAGGGTCAGGTCGTCACTAAAGCGCCGCACGCTCTTTTCGTCGGGCGGCGGCGTAAAGAAAAAGATCTGTTTGAGATTAATCTCCGGGGCAAAATCTAGGTTGCTGACGATCTCTATGAGCATCCGCCGCACCAGCACGTCCTCGCCCGGGATCAGACCCTGCAACAGGCTGTGGAAGGGCTCTTGGCGCTGCAACATCACGTCCTCGGCAGCGCTCTGTCTCACCTGCGCCTGCAGCGCCGTAAAGACCGGGCTCTCCTGCACGAATTTCAAATCCCAGACATCGTCGTCGCGCACCCGGTAGGCATTGCGAAAGAGCTTGGTATCGAAGCGATCGAAGCGATCCGAGTCCTTGGGGATCAGATAGCTGAAGCTATTGTCCTCGAGCGGCACGATATGCGGGGTGATCACCACGATCACCTCGCGCTGTTCGGTCTCCAACCGTTCGCGCGAGAACAGGCGCCCGACGAAGGGCAGGCCCCCCAGCAATGGCACCTCGGTGCGCGACTCCTGCTGCTTGGTCGAGAGCAGGCCGCCGATGATAAAGGGCGTGCCATCGGCCACCCGCACATAGGTTTCGACCAGGCGATTGTCGATAATGGGCGAGAACTCGATCCCCGACACCCCCTGCTCCAACCGCGCCGCCGACTCGACCGAGATCGAGGAGATGATCGTCTCGATCTGCATCGTCACCTCCGTCGCCTCGCGATTGATACGGGGCCTCAAGTTGAGCACGATACCCACCGGAAAATACTCGATGCCCTTGCTGACCGAAGAAGTGGTTGCCGTGGTCTTGGAGACGGGGATCTGGCGTCCTACCTGGATCCGCGCCTGGCGGTCGTTGAGCACCAGCACCGACGGGCTCGACAGCACCTCGGCGTCGCCGGACTCCTTCAGTGCCTCGAGCTTGCCGCGGAAGTCGATAAACTCGCTGAAGGCGTCGCGCGAAAAAAGGAAGGTCGTCAGACTACTGCCCGACCCGGTGCGCTGGAACGACAGGCTGGCGTTCTCCTGCTCGCTGCTGAATTCGACGCCGAGATCGTTGAGCTGGCTGATATTGACCTCGATAACCAGCGCCTCGATCACGATCTGCTGCGCCGGCAGGTCGATCTGGGTGCGCAACACATTGACCAGGCGCTCGAGCGGCTCGGGGTCGTTGCGGTCGTAGACGAAGAGCAGGCGCTCTTCCGGTGCGCCAGTGGTGGTATTGTGCAGATGCGAGCCACCCAACTGCAGCGCGCTCGCACTCTTCTTGGAAGACGACGCCTTGGCCTTGCCGATCGGATCGGCTTCGAGCAGGCTGGTCTTGGCGGCGTTGGCCACCTTGACCACCCAGGGCAGCTTGGGCTTCTTGCCCTGCACGACGTTGAAGACCGTCTCGTAGCGCGCCGTCTTGCTCGATTTCGCCTCAAACTCCACGGTGTGATAGCCCAGCGCTTTGAGCAGCGCCAGCGCACGGTCGGCTTCGATATGGCCGAGGCGGAACATCTCGTAGGCCAGCTCAGGCGCGGCGCTCTTACGCTTCTTGCCCTGTACGGCCAGGGCTTTTAAGCGGTTGTGGATTTTCGCCAGATCTCCCTCGGCATTGCCGATAATCACGAGATCGTAGCCGCCGCCGACGCCCGCGGCGATGGCGATCTCGATGCCGTTGTCTCCCTTGCGGTAGACGCGGTTTTCCACCACTCCGGCGCGGCCGTCCAACTCGCCCTGGCCGCCCCAGTGCGCATAACCCAACGGCAACATAATCCGCAAATCGACCGCGTCCAACAACTGGCGCGTCTTGCCCAGCGAACCGGAGGGCGACTCGACGAAGTGCACCTCCGCCGCCCCGCCCGCGGTGGCCAATAGCAAAACCGTCGCCGCGAGTATCCCTCTCATATGAAGAGTCATATTCTCGATCATACTGCGCCTGGTTTCTACTGTCAAGTTAGGAAATAGCGCAACAAAAAAAATGTGGCGAGAATCCAGATCGCCGGCGAGACTTCGCGCACCTTGCTACTCAGAAGGTGCAACGCGGCGTAGGCCGTAATACCAGCGGCGATCCCCTCGGCGATACTGAAGGTCCAGGGCATCATCGCGATGGCGAAAAATGCGGGGAT
>JAYYUU010000292.1:0-8836 GCA_036343835.1 Candidatus Latescibacterota bacterium
GCCAGCGGGAGTCCCCAGACCGACGGCAAAGACGCGCACCCCCTGTGCCGCCGCTGCGCGCGCCGCCTCCAGCGGTTGCCCCATGTGATCCTCACCATCGGTAAAAAGCACTACGGCCTTGTGCTGGAGATCGTCCGGGTCAAACGAGCGCGTCGCCAGCCGCAGGGCAGCGCCGATGGCGGTGCCCTGCGCCGACACCGACCCCGCGTCGAGAATGTCGAGAAACATCTCCACCGCGCCATAGTCGGTGGTCAGCGGACACTGGACGAAGGCCTTGCCGGCAAAAACCACCAGCCCGACCCGATCGCCCTCGAGCAAATCCACCAGGCCGCGAATCTGGTGCTTGGCCCGTTCGAGGCGGCTGGGTTTGACGTCCTCGGCCGCCATGCTCCGCGATACATCGAGCACTGCGAACACGTCGACCCCCTTGCGCCGCGCCATTTCGAGCTTGGTCCCAAATTGGGGACCAGTAAGCGCCAGAATCAGCAACAGAGTCCCCATCCCCAATAGCCCATATTTCCAAAACTGGCGACCCCGACTCACATCGCGAGTCAGCTTTTCGGCCAGTGGCCAGCGCGCAAAACGCACCAGCGCTCGGCGCCGGGCTAAAAGGGCCCAGGCGAAAAAAAACCCCAAGAGCGGCAAGAGCAGCAGCAGCCAGAAATTGTAGAGGGCGACGAAGCGCATCAGACCTCAGGGCAAGCGCCGGAAGCGGGTATTGGCCAGGAGCATCTCCCCCAGCAGCAGGGCCAGCCCCGGCCAGAGAAAATAGGCGAAGCGCTCGGAGTAGTCCACATGGATTTCGGACTTGATTTCGGTCGCTTCCAACTCGCCGATTTCGCGGTAGATCGCCTCGAGTTTTTCCTCGCTGGTCGCCCGATAGTACTTGCCACCGGTGCGCGCGGCCACCTCCTTGAGGGTCTCCTCGTCGATCTCGACCTGTACGGTCTGATAGCGGGTGCCAAACACGCCGTGGACCGGCCGGCGGATCGTGCCATCGCTGCCCACGCCGATGGTATAGACGCGGATACCCACCGCCGCAGCCACGTCGGCCGCCGTCAACGGCTCGATCTCCCCGGCGTTGTTGACGCCATCGGTGAGCAAAATCGCCACCTGGCTCTTGGCCTCGGAGTCGCGCAGGCGATTGCAGGCATTGATCAGCGCCATGCCGATGGCGGTGCCGTCCCAATCTTCGTCGGCGATCTCCACGCCCTGGAGAAACTCCAATAGCACGTCGTAGTCCAAAGTCAGCGGACACTGGGTGAAGCTCTCGCCGGCGAAGACCACCATCCCGATGCGATCGCTATAGCGCCCCCCGATAAATTCGGCCACCACCTGTTTGGCCACTTGCAGGCGGCTCTTCTGACCCTGGTCGAGATCGTTTAATTCCATACTCGACGACACGTCCAGGGTCAACATGATATCGATCCCCTCCGCAGATAGTTCCCGCAACTCCCGCCCAGCCTGGGGGCGGGCCATCGCCGTGACCAGGCAGCCCAGACCGAGAATTTTTAGGACGATGAGGCTGTGTCTGAGTTTGGACCACAGCGAGGAGCCGACCCGCCGCAGTGTCGCCAGGTCGCTAAACTGCACGCTGCCCTGGCGGCCGCGGTGATCCCGCATATAAGAAAAGAGCAGTAGCGGCAAGAGCAAGAAAAGCAGCAGCCACTCGGGATTTTCAAACCGAATATTCTGCATGGGTCTCTACTGCCACGACCCGGGCGGCGATATCCGCCTCGACATCGCGCAAGAGGGTCACTCCGGCATCGGGAGCGCGTCGGGCCGCGTCGATATCGGGGTGAAAGCGGGCAAACTTGACCAGGTCAGCCGCCGCTAAATACTCGACGACGCGCTGTGCGAGACGAGCCTCGATCTCCGCCCCGCGCAAGGCCCTGGCCAACTCGGAGGTGGTCTGTTCCATCGCCTCGATCCCGGGGCTTTGCTCGAGGAAACGCCGCAAATTCTCCGATAGCAGCGAGTAGTATATTTTAAAGTCGCCGCGCTCCAATAGGCCCAACTCGGCAATGCGGGCAAACTCGGCAGCGAAATCCGTCGGCGCGGACGGTGGCACGGCGCGAGCGGATACGGGGCGACGACGCCACAGCCAATAGACCAGTAGCGCCAAAAGGACCAATCCCAACACCCCCAGCGCCACGGCGAGCCAGAGGGGAATGCCGCCGCTGATGGCCAGCGGCGGCTTGATATCGCGCAGTTGGTCATCCCCTGCGCCCCGCGCGCTTACAATCTCGATGTCGAGTGGGGGGGTCGAGCGCGTGAGCGTATCGCCCGCGGTGGTGATAAAGGCGATGTCCATCGCGGCTACCTGGTGCGGGCCGAGTGCGTAGAACCGCAAATCGCAGTTCTGCTCCACCCGCGTTCCCTCACCCCACGCGCTCTGGCTCCAAGCTGAGCAGCGGGGACTAAAATCTTCCAGCAGCAGGGGAAAATCGGGTGTGTCGAGACGCGTCGCCCTATCGTGATAGAGCGTCAAGGTCAGGCGAATCGGATCGCCGATCCGGACAATAGCAGTATCCAAACGCGCCTCGACCCTGGGGGGCGTCTGGGCCTGGAGTGCCTGGGCTACGACCAACAGCAGCAGCGCGGCGCAGCGCCCGACCGCCGGCATTATCCGTCGCCTGCCCCGTCGACTGGGACCGGTGCTTTGGGCGCCTGCGCCACGTCGTCGAGCCCCAGATCCAGCGCGGAGAAGTCGTCGGCATTGACGACGTAAACCGAGGCGTCGCCCTCCACTCGCAGATACAGCATCCCCTCGGCCTGGCTAATGCGGGCAGACAACAGGGGCTGCCCCCCACCCGCCAGCTCGATACTGAGAATCTCTGCGGCGGCTTGGGGCAGGTTAGCGACAAAACCTTCGACTTCGAGCTGCCCCAGGTCGGTCAGCAGGCCATTGAATTTCCACGATTTAGTCTCGCGGTCGGCCGGGTCGGTCAAGCTCCATACTCCCGCCGTATCCTTCTCGGCGGCGAAAACTTGGCCCCCCCCTTTGGTCAGGGCAATGCGCCCTACGGACTCGCGGTCGAACCGCAGCGGTTTTTTATCGCGTAATTCGTCTAGGCCTTTGGTCAGTTGCTGCACTACCGTCGAATCTACGAGAAAAACCTGTGGCCGGCTTGCGTCGCGGGCATAGAAGCGGCCCTGTCCGTTGTCCGCACCGATCACCAATCGCTTTTCGGCCCGATCCGGCCCGATCAGCAACGCGATCTCCACGCCCGTTTGCCCGCCTATACCATAGGTCTTAAGCGCGTCGGGGGCCTCAGCGACGAAACTCTCGATCTCGGCGCTGTCGATCTTATTGAGCAGGCCATTGACCGCCTCCGCATCGGCTAGGGCGAACAATGGCTCGCGCAATTGCCAGACCTCCCCCTCGCGAACAAGGACCACATCACCCCCCGGGCTAGAACGCTGTACCTCCACTACATCGTCTTTGGCAAAGGCCAGCACCCGGCGGTCGCGCAGATCGAATACGCCCTTGTCGAGATTGTCAAAGCGCCAGGCCCGCACCACGAAAATCTGCGGATTATCGCCCTGCTGCTGAACATAGGTAAAGCGGTCGGTCGGACTGTCGGCGCCAAAAGCCACCGCCTGCTCGGTGTCGTCTTCGAGCCCGAGCACCACTTTGAGCCGCGGCGCGTCGAGACCGTATTTGGCCGCCTGCGACGCCGTGGCAGAGGCGCTGTCGACCACGGTCTTTTCGCGCTCGGACTCGCCCAGGTTGCGCAGGTAGCGCTCCACCGCGTCCTGGTCGGCCCCATCGCCAACCGGCGCGCTGAGCTTCCAGCCGTCTGTGCCCTTGTCCAGGACCACCGTCGTATCGCCGCGCACGAGCTCAATGCGCTGTACTTCGGTATCCTTGAAATCGAGTAGCTGTTTGGATTTCTCGGCTGCAAGACGGCGTTCCTCTCCACCCTTGATCTCGTGGAAGTAGACAAAGCCCAACAGCCCCAGCAAGATCAGACCGATTATGACATTGGTCTTAAATTTCATGCTAAGCCACCTCTGTAAAAACTTTTTTGATCCACACCAAGATCGCCACATTGACCACGAAAATCGCCGCGTAGAGCAACTGGACCGTCTCGTTGAGAATGAGCGAGAAGCCGATGCCGGCCCCGGTGAAAATCGTCAACGCAACCATCCCCGCGCACAGGCAAGAAAGCACCAGCCCGGGCAACCAGGACCAAGGGGCACGGCGGTAAAAACCATAGCCGACGGCGGCCGAGGCCAAGGCCGCGACCAGCTTGATCTCCCCCTCGAATACCGCCCCCTCGCTGGTGCCGATGATGCCGCTGATAAAGAAAAATGCGGCATTGGCCAAAAAGGTATAGACCAACCAGGAAATAAAACCGGCGGCGTAGGTCTGATAGCCGCGCCTGAGCACCATGACCATCCCCGACAGCGCCACCGCAAAGGGCAGGATAAACACCGTGACCCAGAGGATCAAGTCGCCCTGGTTGCCGATCAGATTGATCGGGTTAAATGCGGGCTGCTTGTCGGCGATTTCGAGCCGATCCTCGCCCTCGGTCAGCCAGTTTATACTGCCGATGAGCAACTCGCCATTGGCCTGTTGCGAGAAGTATTCATTAGAGGCAAAATCCGCGTCGCCGAAGACCACCAGCCGCGTCCGGCCTGCGGGTGCCAAATTGGTGTCGGCGGCGGCGGCGACCGCCACCCCCAACGACACCGGACCGCGCAGATCGGCGTCTGGATCGAATTCGACCTTGCCGCCCGCGCCATTGATCGGGCCGAGATCCATTTCGCCCCAACTGCTCTTGTGGGTATAGATCAGCGCCTCGATCTCGGGACTCTTGAGCCGGTGCTCAGCCGGCCTGACCGAGCGGGCCAGCGGAAAGAAACTCATCGTCCCGGCGGAGAGCTCCTCGGTGATGGGATGATCGCCATAATTGATCACCACCGGCACCGAAACATCGGCGCCGAAGAGCTGGCCGAGACCGCTGAGATCGACGACGAAGTCCTGGCCCAACTCGACCGAGTATTCGTCGAGCAGCGCTTCGAGCCCGGTCGCCTGGCCCGGATCGAGCAAGATCAGCGCGCTGCCCCCCCTGGCCAGATACTGGCGCAAGACCTCGGCTTCGGCGGCGGCAAAGCGCTCCTTGGGCCCCAGTATCACCAGCAGCGTGGCGTCTGCGGGCACGGGCTCGGTTAGCGCAAGCCCGCTCTCGACGGCAAAATTCAACTCCTTGAGCCGCCCCTTGAAGATCGAAAAACCCTGCCCGTCGACCTGGTCGAGCTCGGCTTCGCCGTGCCCATCGGTAAAATAGGCTTTGTAGTCCCGGGCCTTTAGCGCCTTGAGAATGGCGTTTGACAACGCCTCTTCGCTCTGGGCGTTGATCCGCTCGCTGTGGACCGCGCCGTCGGCGATGACCTCAACGATCGACGTGCCGAGATCGCGAATATTGTTCTGCTCGATCTGCAACCTATTCTTCTGGGGGTCCACCAGTTCGTATTCGAAGTTTTTGGAGAGATATCCGTATTCTTCCAATAGATCCTGGAAGCGCATCCCCTCCATCTCGCCCATAAAGGTCTTCACCTTGACATACTGGTCCTGTTCCGCCAATGGCTCGATCAACCGATGGGTGTCATTGGAGAGCGTAAAGAGCTCGTCGGCGGTCATGTCGTGGCGAAGGTGGTAGCGATCGCCGATAAAGTTGACCAGCATTGCAATGCCCAACACAATGACGATCCCAAGACCAGCCGCGCTCAAATCGGCTGCGCTCCAGCGCCCCTTACTCGAGACGACCAGCAACCCGACCAAGGCAATCGCCGCCGGGTAGAGCACCACGCTGAGCCAGAAGATCCACTCGCTATCGCTCGCGGTCAGAGCGACGGGATTGTGGCCGGGCTCGCGCGGGCGAATCGAGATCAAACCCTCATCTTCGGCCAGCCAGCTCAAGGCATTGAGCGCCAGATCGCCATTGCCCTGGTAGTCGAAGTACTGGTTAGTGGCGAAATCCGAATCGCCGAAGACCACCAGACGCCCTCCAGCTCCTTTGTCGTGGACCGCCACCGCCAGACTCACCGGCCCGGGTTGGTCGACGCCCTCGTCGAGCTTCACCGTGTGGTCGCCCTGGCTTTCCAGGACGCTCAAATCGCTTTCGGCCCAACCCGCTTCGGAGGTCAAGACCAGGGCGGTCCCCTCCAGGCCAGCGACCTCGTCGAAGTGCACCGAGCGCCCTAACTGGAAGAAAGTCATCATCCCCTGGTGCTTCTTGGTGACGGGATGGTCGCCATAGGAGACCGAGACCGGCGTCGTGAAATCCAACCCAAAGAGCGAGCCGATGCCGCTGGTGTCGATGACAAAATCATCGCCCAGTGTCACGCCCCACTCGCCCAACAACTCGGCTAAGCCGCTCTCGTAGAGCGGGTCGAGTAATAATAATACCGCCCCCCCCCCCTGCAGGAATTCGCGGATCGCCGCGACCTCAACCGAGAAGAAAGGCGTGCGCGGACCGGCGACTATCAGTACTGCACAATCCTCGGGCACGGCGCCGACGCGGGCCAAAAATAGCGAATCCCCGACGGAGTAATCGATCCCCCCCAGTTGGGCCTGCAACAAGCCCAGGCCCTGCGGCTCATTGCCCGGACGGCGCTCGCCGTGCCCGACGGTCAAATAGACCTTGTCCTGGCGCTCGCGGGTCAGCTTGAGCAGCGCATTGACGATCTCGCGCTCTTTGAGCTCGGTTATTTTCTGTTGCTTGGCGCCGCTTGCCAATACCAGCGTGTTGTAGCGACGGATGCCATAGTCCTCGGTGCGACCGGGATCGCGGTCGGGATCGACAAACTCATAACTGAAATGGCTGCCATAGGTCTCCAACTCGGCCAGTAGCAATTCCAACTCGGCGTTTTCGCCCCCTTCCATAAAGGCCAGGGCCTGGACGTCCTGATCCAATCCCGTCAGCGTCACCGCCGTCAGATCGGCCAGACTGTGCAACTGGCCCTCGGTCAGGTCGAAGCGCTCGGGGTAGCGATTGCCGAGGAAATTGACCATCGCCACGATGCCAAAAACCATAATGCCGCCCCAGAAGGCGTTGAGCCAGCGCCCGTATTGGCGAAAGAGCGCTGGATTGAGCACTCCGGCCACGGCGACCAGTACGACCCCGAATAGCAGATTGAAAAGCCCCGCCGAACTGCTCGCCGGATCGAGTAGATAGGCCAGCGCCCCGGCGGCGACCAGCGCCGCGCCGACGAGCCCCAGCGGTGTGGTATATTCCCTCATCCTTTAGCGCCTCCATCTCCGCGACTCGATCACCCGCGTGGTCAGAAATAGGCAGAAGAAGGTAAAACTCAAATAGAAGACCACGTCCTTGGTGTCGATCACCCCGCGCTGAAAATCTTGCAGATGCTCGATAAAGGAGAGATAGTGTAGAATTTTGGCCGCCGTCGGACCGGCGAAGCTGGCCGACCAATCGATGAGCCAGAACAAGAGCAGCATGCCGAAGGTCAACAGCACCGCGACGATCTGGTTTTCGGTCAGTGCCGAGGCCAGAATGCCCACGCCGATAAAGGTCGCGCCCAGAAATAGATAACCCAGATAACCCGTGAAAATTGGCCCCCAGTCGGGCGAGCCGTAGACTTCGAGAATCACGAAATAGACCAGCGTCAGGGCGACGATAATGCTATAGAGCGAAAAGCAGGCAAAGAACTTGCCGAACATCACCTCGACGGTGCGGATCGGCGAAGTCATCAGCAATTCGATGGTGCCGGACTTCTTCTCTTCGGCGAAGAGCCGCATGGTCAGCATCGGGATCACCAGCAGCCAGATGAAATCCATCACCGCGAAAAACTGGGTGACGACCATCTCGTTGAGATTGAGCGCCGGCATCCCCCCCATCCCCATTTGCGCCCGCTGGCCAAACTGCAAGCACCAGAGGTTGAATTGCATCAGGATATTGCGAAATAAATAACCGGAGAGGAATAGGAAGACACCGGCGATCACATAGGCAACCGGCGAGACGAAGTAGGAGCGCATCTCCTTGGCGTAAACGGCGGCGAAATTTCGCATATTAGCTGGCAACCTCCTCACTGGTCAAGCTCAGGAAAATATCTTCGAGGGTCATGTCTAGCGGTCGCAATTCGCGCAGGCTAAATTCGCCGTCGACCACCTGGCGGGTCAGCGCGTCGCGCACGTCCTGGCCGGGCGAACTGGTCACCAGAAAAACGCCCTCAGCGCTACCCGGCTCCGGGGCGACGTCGAGCACCCCTTCGAGCTTTTGCAACATACTTTGCACCTGTTCGCCTGGGCCGTCGATATGGGCGCGCAGCACCTCGCCCTGCTTGAGCTGGGCCATCAGGCTCTCGGGGGTGCCCGCACCGGCGATGCGGCCATTGTTGATGATCACCATTTCGCTGCAGATCATGCTGACTTCCGGCAGAATATGGGTGCTCAAGATGACCGTGTGGTCGCCACCCAGCCCCTTGATCACCTCGCGAATTTCGATAATCTGCTTGGGATCGAGACCCACCGTCGGCTCGTCGAGGATCAGCACGTCGGGCTCGTGGACCAGGGCCTGGGCCAGACCGACCCGTTGCCGATAACCCTTGGACAGATGGCCAATCACCGTGTCGCGGTGATCGGCGATCCCGGTCTTCTCCATCGTCTCGTCGAGTCGGCCGTTGAGTGCGGGGCCTGGCACGCCCTTGATCTTGGCGACGAAGCGCAAGTAGGCGTGCACCGTCATATCGTGATAGAGGGGCGGTTGCTCGGGCAGATAGCCGATGCGCTTGCGCACTTCCATCGACTCTTCGACAATATCGAAACCGGCGACCTTGGCCTCGCCCTGCGAGGGGGGCAGATAACAGG
>JAYYUU010000293.1:0-8080 GCA_036343835.1 Candidatus Latescibacterota bacterium
ATGACCCAGCCCTCACCCCCCGTATCGCCGGCGATAAAGCTGCCGGTGCGCGAGTCGATGGTGCCGATGCCGCCGACGACATGCCAGCCGAAGCTGCGGGGTACTACGTTGCCGTAGCGGTCCAGCGCCCGAGCGCGAAAGGTGTAGCGCTCACCGGGTTCCAGGTTGACCGAACTGGGCTCGATGACCACTGCCCTGACCGAGTGCGGGGTGACGCTGATATTGAAGGTCGCCTCCGCCCCGCCAGCGCGGAAGACGATATCCTCGCGCACGCCCGAGACCGTCGTCAACGTCATCTCGCCCAGCGCCGTCACCTTGCCCAGCGCCGCCGGGACTTCCCATTCGTAGTCTGTAATCGGCGCGAGATCGCTCGAATCCTCGGCAGTGAAAGAGAATACTTCAAAGCTCATCGGGCGCCCCACCCGGGTCCGGAATGGCGAGAGACCAGTGCGCCAGCCGGTGCGTCCCACGACGTGCAGTTGCACTACTGGAGGTTGGGAAAAGCGCAAATCCAAATCGCCCTCGCCGGCCAAGTTCAGCGTCAGCAGGTCGCCCTCTACCACCGTCCCCAGCAATTCGCCGGTAAAACTAGCTTCGTCCAGCGTGCGCCCTGCCAGGGGCAGCGACACCTGATATCCCGTGCCGGGGCCGCGCACGAAGCCGGCAAAGCGCTCGGCGCTTAACTTGACACTCGCGTCGATCGTATCGCTGGCGCTGAAAAACGCCGCTCCGCCGACGGTCAACCCGGTCGCGTCCTGCAGCGAAAAGCGCACCAAGGTCTGGCCATCATAACGGGCATAGCCAAAAGCGGCATCACTGCTAAGCAGCGCGCTCGTCGCCGCAACCGCAACGCTGACCGCATCCCCATTGCTAATCCAGACCAGGTCCAGCAGGCTGCCCGGTTCCAACGACGGAGCCGTGACGTCGGGCTCGATCAGCACCGCCTCGCCCCCGTCGATGCCCACCGCCGCAAAACCAGGCTCGGCCGCCCCCGTCGCCCGCGGGTAGAGCACCGCCAGATAGCGCCCGTCCGCACCTCGCTGCTGCACCCGCAGCACCGTATGGGTCTGCTCTTCGAGATAGTCGAAGGAGTGGATCGTATCGCTCTCGACAAAGGTCCGACCGGGCGTCTCGGGCAAGAAGGCCAACAACTCCGCCCCCTCCCGCACCCAGCGCGACACGCCGCCCAAACGGTCGTAAGAGCCCCCGCTATCGCCACCGCCATTGCCGTGCAGCCGCCACTCGTAGCCATGCTCGTCGCCGCCACTGTCAATCTCATCGGCGACGACGAAATAATCTCGGTCGACGAAAAACACCCGCCTTTTCAACTCGACGTCCTGGTAGCGGGCATCGACTTCGCTATAGTCGCCGGCGGCGCTGGTGAAAGAATCCCGGATAAAGGCGTCGTTGCCCCCGCCAATGGTCTGCCCCAGTGCGGTAAACCGTGGCGGGCCCTGGCCATCGACCAGCACCACATTGTGGTTGCGACCCTCGTTGACCTTATCGTGGTTGGCAAAGTTGATATAGCCGGCGTCGACGGCCAGCATCTCGCCCCCGGCGTAGAGCACAAAGCTGGTCTCATCGGCGTGCTCGTGGCTAAAGCCCTTGGCTCGGGCGACGCCATGTTCGCCGCGCAGCAGCATATAGGTAGCCCCCGCCGACCAGTCGCTGCGGAAGACCGCATCGCCGGCACCCGGCATAAAGACCGAAGGGCCATGCTCGGGCTCCATCGCCGGCACGCTATCGTCGTAGAGGGCGATGGCGTCCATCTCGGAAAACTCGCGCACGTAGAGACCGCGCTCGTTGTTCTCCCAATCCCAGCGATGCACCCCACCATCGGGGTAGACCGCCGCCAGATAGTGGCCATAGAAATCATTTAGATGCCCGTCGTCGATATTAGGTCGGCGACCATTGGGCAAGCGCAAATTGAGCGACCAATTGTGCATCTTCTCGATCCTGGGATCTGCAAACAAATCGAGACCGGTGCGAGCCCTGAGTGCGAACATATACGGCAGGTAGACATCGGCGGCGTAGCGGCTGTAGAACGGCCCCTCGGCATAGCCGCCATCGACCTCCTCAATCTGGAAATCGAGGCTGCCCTTGACCATTGCGAAGGCCCGGTCAGCCCACTGCTGCGGCGTGGCCTTGCCGCCGGGATGGTCGCTCAGGGCCATCGCCGCCAGCCCCAGACCGCCATAGGCGCGGATATGCCAGTTGTCGATATGCGGTGTTTCGTGCAGGCGGATCGTCAGCTTGACCAGCCCCAGATCGACCTCTGAAATCACGATGCCCTCCCACAGCCGATCGGCCTCTTCGGCGAGAATTGCCCGAATCTCCTCCAGCGCCTGGGGGTCATTTGCGGCGGCGTAGCTGTGCAAGATATCGCAGGCCACCGCGTACTGGGCCACCACCTCGCCCTCGTTGTGCGGCTCGCCCAGATCGCCCCCCCTGGGCGGAAAGGCGACCTGTTGCATCACTGCGAGCGCCCGCGCGGCGAAGGCGCTGTCATCGGTCATCAACCAGGCGAAGGCCAGGGCCTTGGCGAAGCGGACTTTGCTGCGTTCTTCGGTGAAGGTCGGCGGCGTACTCTGCGCCCGCGCCAGCACGGTCTGCCACCAACTGGCGTAGGGCTCGCGCTGGATTCGCTCCACGAGTTGGGGGACCTCCGCAGCGGAAAATAGCAAGCCCGGATGCACTTCGGCGGAGAGGGTTTGAGCGGGGGCGCTCAGGGGTATCAGCATCAATAGAGCGACGGAGAGGGCGATCATAAGAACCTCGCAGTTATGGTTTCACAGCGGCAGCGGCAGCGGGCCGTATTACATATGCATAGGAGGAAGGTGGCAATCGAGCCGATTGGAGTGGCATTCCCATAAGACGCTCGTTGCCGGGGAAGGAGCAGCTAAAAAATGCGGCGCAGATCGAAAATCCACAGCAGCCCCATCGCGACAAAGCCATCGCCGACCATCAGCTTGAAGCCACCGGCGGTTTGGTCGGGCTGGTCGAAGAACAACCCCAGCGTCCCGTAGAAGGTCGCCGGATTCAGATGGCGATAGCCCAATCCGGCAAAGAGCTTGCCCGGTTGGGCGGCGATCCACACCTCGTCGGCGATAATATAGACCAGATCGCCGCTGAGCGAGCCGACCAGTTCGGTGCCGCCCGAGCAGCGATAACTCGCCACGCGAAAACCCGTCTGACTGTCGGCGCAGAGCGTACTATTGGGAAAGGGCCGGTAGTAGCGCGAATCGCGGTCGTCGCCTTCGAGGAAGCTCAAATCGAGCAAATTGGCCGAGGCGATCAGGCGGAATCGATTGGAGACGTACTTCAACCCCAGGGGCATGCGCACCCCCACGCCCCGCTGGTCGAGATTGACGAAGCCGACGCCGAGCGAGGCGTAGTAGCCGTCCTGCTGCCTTTTGGGCACCGGCTCGGGCTCAATGTCGTAGATGCGCACTGCATCGGCCCCACCGGCGCCGAGCGCGCCAATCCCCATCAGCAACACCCGCAGCAAAAAACCTGCGCCATTCGACACGGGTCTGATCGCAGCGGCACTCCGACAACCCATCGCTACTTGCTGCCGCCGAGAATGGCCTCTACCTGCTCGGTGATCTCTTCTTGTTGGTCGACAATCTCCTCCAGCTTCTTGGGAAAACTCCGCTTGGCGTAGATATCCATTTCGGGAATCAGATTGTCGCCGGCATAGCCGATCTCCATGGTGCGCACCGCGATGTCGGCGAGGTGCGCACCATCGCCGCCAGACGGCGGTGCTGGCTGGTCCGCGCCGGGTGGTGGTACGAGGCGATGGCCGTGCGGACCTCCGGGGGCAGATCCCAGTGCACGGCCCGCTCGCCGCCGCATTCGGCGTGGGTGATGCCCAATAGTTCCATCACCAGGCCCGTCGCCAACGAGTGCTTCCACAGTCGGGCAAGCTCATCCCCTCGCCCCCGTCGGTTCCATCGTCGAAAATATTGTGGATCACCGCCATTTGGACGATCGCGCGGATTTCGTCGATGCCGAGAAAGGACAGCGCCTGCTGTACCAGGGAGCCCTGGAAGCCAAAGAAAGCCCAGCGACAGACGCGCATCACCCGCGCCGAGAGCGCTGGGTCCAACTCGAGGATGCGGGCCACCTGCTTCATGTCCATCTCGTTGTCGGGCTTGTGCAAAAGCTGCAGTAGCTTGTTGTGGGCCTCGGGCATGACGGGCAGGTCGGTCAGCGAGCAGATCTCCCTAAAGGTGGGCTGCTCTTCGGGGACGTGGTCTTCGATGACCTCCGAGTTCTTCTGTTGCAGGGCGGCCATGGCAAAGGATTTGCGCCGATAGTTGTCGAGACCTCGCTGTTGGCCCTCGACGACGACCTCGCGAGCCGTATCGGCATCGGTGGGCAGACCGATGATGATCGGAATGGGTTGGAAGCGGGGGTGCAGACGCAGCAGGCAGGCGGTCTTGATCCCGCCCATGCCGATCTGATTGTCCATCAGAATCAGATCGGCGAGTTGCTCGCGCAGCGATAGGGCCACCTCGGCACCATGGCGCACATCCTCTGCCTCGTAGCCCTTTTCCTTGAGCTGACCGGCGATCAGTCCGCCGATCTTGGGGTTGCGCTCGATGACCAGTAGCTGCTGCGCTGCCATGGACTCCTTCTCCGGACGGCATCCACTGCATCCTAGGCTCCATATAATTAACGCATGGATAAATCTATAATCAAGGACGAATCCACATGGGCATTTTTCGGGCCAGGCGCTATTTTTGGGTATCGTCGGCCTTATACGGCGCTAATTCGAGCCAATTAATGGAAAAATCCACCGCCGATTCCACTGACAATGCCCGCCTGTGCGCCGCCCTAGACACCATTTCAACCAACTCCATACCCTCCGTCGCCCTCGGTCTGGGCCTGCTCTATCTACTATTGGCCGTCAGCCATATGATGGTGCTACCACCCCCTTTGCAAACGCCGATGACCGCTGCCGCCGGAATCAGCGCCGCCCTGCTCCTGACCCTGCGGCTAGTTCTCGGCCACTACCCCATGCCCGCGCACTACGGCCATCTCCTCGCCATCGCCGACGAGATGGCGTCTATCTCCCCGCCGAATTCGATCTGCGCCGATCCACCACCCTCGGCCTGCAACTGGTCAATGGCCTCGTAACCCAGATCAAGGGCCAGATCGAAGCGTCGGGAGTGGGCGGCGCCCGCTTCGCCATCACCTTTCCCATCTGAGCAACTCTGCCCGACCTTGCCCCCTGCACCAACACCCATATTTTATGTTCCATGCATCTCGCCCTAAACCTGCTCCTGTACACCTGCATCGCCTGCTCCGCCAAATCGGACAATGGCACCCAGCCCGCCCCGGCGGACACCCAGGCCCAACCGCAAACCCCCGCCGAAATCCCGGTCTACTCCTACCAGATCGTCAACACCTACCCGCACGATCCCAACGCCTTTACCCAGGGCCTGGTCTATCTCGACGGCGTCCTCTACGAAGGCACCGGCCCCAACAACGGCCGCTCGGGACCGGGGTCTTCCATCCGCAAAGTAGACCTTGAAACCGGCGCCGTCCTGCAGAGCCATCAACTGACAGAAGTCGTCTTCGGCGAAGGCATCGCCGTCTTTCTCAATCGCCTGATCCAACTCACCTGGAAGTCGCAGCTCGGCTTCACCTACGAGTTGGAATCCTTCGACAGGCTAGCGCAGTTCACCTATCCCACCGAGGGCTGGGGCCTGACCTGCGATGGCGAGCGATTGATCATGAGCGACGGCACCGCCAATCTCTACTTCCGCGACCCCTTTACCTTCGAGGAAACCGGCCGCGTCGAAGTCCGCGCCCAGGGCCGCCCCATCCGCAACCTCAACGAGCTCGAATGGGTCGAGGGCGAGGTCTTCGCCAATCTCTGGACCACCCACACCATCGCCCGCATCGATCCGGCGACGGGCCAAGTCGAAGGCTGGATCGACGCGACGGGCATCTTGAGCGACGCAGACCGCCAGGGCCTGCGGGTCGACGTCTTCAATGGCATCGCCTACGACCCGTCCAAGCAGCGCCTCTTCGTCACCGGCAAGTGGTGGCCCAAACTCTACCAAATCGAACTTACATCAAAATGAGGTACTAATGACCGAACAACGCGTCCCGATATGCATCGCCATACTCACCGTCTCCGACACCCGCAACGAAACCACCGATACATCCGGCAAATTGCTGATCAAGCGCCTCGAAGAGGCCGGTCATACCCTGCATCAAAAACAGATCCTGCCCGACGATATCTACCAGCTCCGCGCCCAGGTTTCGCAGTGGATCGCCGAGGACGAGGTCCAGGCCATCGTCACCACCGGCGGCACCGGACTCACCGGCCGCGATGGCACACCCGAGGCCCTCAGCGTGCTCTTCGACAAGCATATCGAGGGTTTCGGCGAGGTCTTTCGCACGCTCTCCTACGAGGAAATCGGCTCCTCGACCCTGCAGTCGCGCTGCATCGCCGGGGTCGCCAATGGCACCTATATCTTCTGTCTGCCCGGCTCCTCTGGTGCCTGCGCCACCGGCTGGGACCAGCTCATCGGCCCGCAGCTCGATTCGACCAATCAGCCCTGCAATCTCGTCAACCTGATACCGAGATTATTGGAGACCTGAACGACCGGCGCCACGCTTTCCCATAGGCCCGCTCGCGCAAATCCTCCAGCATCGCGCCCAATAGCGCCGGGTCGCCGCGGAATTTATTAACCGGACTAAATAATTCGCTCCTAAGCCCTGCATCACAGCTTATTCCCACCCCTCTAGCGAAAACACTAATTCTCCGTATACTAAATACCACACTACCGAGGTCTGCTTAGGGGTTTCCCCCTGGAGCGGCTTGTTGTCCCCGATTTTGCAGGATAGAAAAATCGGGGACAGCCCCTCGCAGTGGCATAGGATGTGCCACGAGAATGAGCGAAGGGGAGACCCCTACGCAGACCGTCAGCCACTAGCCACGCCACAAGTACTTATATTTTCATACCATGGCCAGACGCCCAACGCGCTCCAAACGCGCCCCAGCCAAAGACGCAGACTACGAAGACGAAGGCGGCCTCCCTCTCCTGCCCATCGCCGCCGTCCTCCTTTTCATCCTCACCGCCCTCCCCTACCTCCTGGGTGAAACCTTCATCGAGCTCGAAATCCTCGCCGTCCAGCCCTTTCTGCGCCTGCTCCTGCTCATCCTCGCCAGCGCCGTCTGTGCCCTCGCCATCATGCGACAAGCAATCCCCGTCGCCATCCCCTCACCGCCCTCGCGCCCTATTCATCCTCGGCGAAACCTGGACCACCATGGGCAGTTCGCCCAGCGCCAGCGCCCCTCCCGACCGCGTCGGTTACCTCCACGTCTACACCCAGAATATCGGCATGGAATCTCCGGAGGAATTTATCGGCATGCTCGCCAGCGGCGACTTCGACCTGGTCTTCCTGCAAGAGGCCTATATCGCCCACCAAAAGGGCTGGGAAGTCCTCGCCAACCAGTTGGGCTACCACCTCCATTTCCAGATCTTGCGCCGCGACGCCGGCATGGGCGGCCTCATTATGAGCAAATACCCCATGCAAGCCCTGCCCTCAATCCGCACCCGTTCCTGGGCCCGCCATATCCGCTATTTTCCCCGGGTTCGCATCAAGTGGGAGCAGGTGCCCATCGACCTCTACACCATCCACCTCGAATCGCTGCCCCTGGTCCAGGGTGGCCGGATGCTCTTCGGCTCCGCCAAGATCCGCCTGCGCCAGGCCGAAATTCTGGCCCGGGAAATAGAGCGCACCAACTACCCCGTCATTCTCGCCGGCGACCTCAACTCGACCCCGATCTACCGCTCCAATCGCCCATTGCGCGACACCTGCTCAACGACGCCTGGATCGAAGCGGGATGGGGCTTTGGCTACACCTACCACGCCGCGCTGCCCTTCGCCCGCATCGACCACGTGCTCCACCGCGGTTTCCGCACCGTCTCCGCCGAAATCGTCAAAGTCTCCAATAGCGACGACCGCGGTCTGCACGTGGTACTGGCACCCGCCCGCTAAATATTGCGCGACCACCGCAAAGACCTTATTTAGGGTCTCCGCTTCTTTTTGTTTTCTCC
>JAYYUU010000294.1:0-6081 GCA_036343835.1 Candidatus Latescibacterota bacterium
CAGCCATCCGCTGATCTGCTCGGGACTCCATTGCAGGCGCAGTTTGCGCTCGATGATACGACCCCAGTGTCCCGTCCATTTATACGCCCGGCGTTTATGGAGGTGTCTCTGTTGCGCCTGCTCATGAGCGGCGCGGGGATACTATCCGTTGCTACTTTTGTTGCGGCGCAACTCCCGCGAAATCGTCGAGGGGTGCGGTTCCACGATTTCAGCGATGCGCTGTTGGCGATGACCGGCTTTTTTCAACGCCCAAATTTCGTATCTTTGGGAAAGGGTCAACTGGCTATACTCCTTCATAAGTTCCTCCACGTGGGGCTGGTGAATTGACAAAGGAAATATACCAGTTGGCCTTTGTTTTTTCACGCCCTACGCAAATTGCACTTACGAGTTGAATTCACCCATACCGATACAATTGTCCAGAGGATAGATAGGATGACGGGAAGTACCAGTGCAGACGTTGTCATTATCCCTCGAAGGCGAGTACGCGGAGCGGGATAGCGTCGGTGCCGGCTACCGGCAACGGTTAGTTCCACTGTTCCCGCCAACGCGGGGACGAGGGGGGAGTGTGCCAGCTCGGCTCGATACGGGCATGTAGCCGCCGTTGCGCTCACGGGACCCTTCCTCAGCATTCAATATGGGTGGCCATCGCTGGTGACCATCAGACGTAGGGGCTCTTCTAGGGCGATGCGTTCGGGGAAATAGATCTGGTAGCCGGTGAAGGCGACCAGACCCTGGCCTCGCCGCTGGCACATGGTGGCCAGTTCTGCGCCCTGGGCGAGGGAGAACCCGTGGTTTTCGATCACGGGCTCGACCGCAAGACCGGCGCCGACATCGGTAAACCCTCCGGCCGCGATCTCGTCTATGAGCGATTCTTTGAGCGAGCGGCCGGGAAAGGAGAGTAGCGCGGTGCGGCGCAGGGTTTTGGCGGGCTCAGACATGGGCTTAGTCCTGAACAAGCGGGTGCAATCCGGCCGCTATTTATTGGCCCACACCAGGGGTGTTTGATCCTCGTCGTCGAGCACGTCGCCGATTTCGAGGCTTTCGAAGCGCTCCTGCGAGAGGATGTTCTGGATGCCGTTGAAGGTCGCGCCGTCAGGCATGTAGGCGCAGGTCATCGCCCTGCGCGGAAAGGGCGTCATATTGGGGCCGGCGGCATGGGCCATCAGCCCGTTGTGGAATCCCACCGTACCGGCTTTCATCTTGGCGGGGACTGCTTCGATTGTTTGAAATTCCGGATACTGGTCGAAGAGTGCACCAACATCGGGCCCGAAACCGCCCTTGCGCTGATAGTCGGCTTTGCGATGCGAGCCGGGCAGGTAGTACATGCAGCCATTCTGAATCGTGGCGTCGTTGAGCGCGATCCAGATCGAGATCGCATCGGGGGAATGGAAGGACCAGTTGGGCACGTCCATATGCCAGGAGGAGGGGTTGCCCCAGGCGCGCTTTTGCAAGGTCTGGTCATGCCAGATTCGGATCCCATCGATGCCGGCGAGCTTGCAGAGCATTTCGCCCAATTCGGGATTTAGGAAGAATTCTTTGATGGTGTCGTTGACCCGCCAGAGGTTGACCCGTTGCAGGAAGACTTTGTCGTAGTAAGTTCCTTTCCCGTCTTTGATCTCCTCGTTGTGCTCGCCGGAGACTTTGTTGTCGCCCATCGCTTCAACGCCTGCGTTGACGGCCTCGTTGAGGACGGCCAATTCGTCGGCCGTGAGAAAATCTTCAACGATGAGCCAGCCTTCGTTCTGGTATTGGTCGATTTGTGCTGGGTTGAGTGCGGTTTGCATCAGGCGTCCTTTAGTTGCTTGAGCATCCAGGGGATGCTGCGTGTGCCGGAGATCTGGTGCGCGCCGTTGTGGACCTCGATGCCGAGGTCGGAGCGCGGTTTTTCGTAGAGGTCGTAGATTGGGCGCAACTGGCGAACGGCAGTGCGTGCGTCTTTGCTGGGGAATTGCGGGTCCTGGCTTCCGGAGTCAATGAAGAGCGGTCGGGGGGCGATGAGGGCAGCGAGGTCGACGTGCTCGAAGTGTTTGGCCAGGTCGCGGAGGTGCCCGCAGGTGCAATGGGGCTGGTCGAGAAAGGTATTCAGGTGCGAGGTGAGGTAGCCGCAGATACAGGCGGCGCGGACCCGGATTTGCAGGGCCGAGAGGAAGAGCGTCATTTCTCCGCCCAGCGAAAGGCCCATCACCCCGATCCGTTTCGGATCGACTCGTTCGATGGTTTCGAGCAGGTCCAGGGCGCGGACCAGGTCCCAGTAGCGCAGGCCGATCAGCGTATGGCCGAGCATGTTGAGGCCGTGGATCAGGACCTGGTAGGTCACCTTATCTTCGGGCAGGGTGCGTCCGCCCAGACCGATCTGTTCGGGACAGAGGGCGATGCACCCTTTGGCGGCGAAGCGGCGGGCGAAGTTGCCGTAGATCGAATCGGGGTCGATGGCGTCGTCCTTGCCGGGACGGCTATGGCCGTGAAGGCAAAGCACGGCGGGTGCGGGGCGGTCGATTTTCTGCGGTGTCAGCAGGTAGGCGCTGGCCTGGAGGCCGGGCCGGGTCCAGTAGACCAGCTCTTCGACCAGGTACTGTGGGTGCTCCTCGACCGCGCGGCGCTCGAGCCGGAAGTCGATTTTTTCGGCGGGGAGTTCGCCGATGATCCGGCGCAGAATGCGCCTGGCTTTGCGTTGCCAGGCCTGGAAGACCTGCTGCGACGAAGCATCGAAGGGCGTTTGACGCAGGTGGTTGTCGACGAGCTGGTTGTAGAGGTCGATGACCTGTCTGCCGTGGTCGCTCATTGCCATACCTCCGAGAAAATTCGCAGCCAATTGCCGCCGAGTAATTTGAGCATATCCCGATCTCCGTAGCCACGGTCGGCGAGCGCGGCAGCGAGCTTGGGAAATTGGGCTAGGGTCTCCAGCCCCTTGGGCTGGAAGCAGTGCGCCTCGTGATCGAGTGCGGTATTGGTAAAGGTCGAGGGGTATTTGGTACCCTGCTGGGCGCCTATATAGCGCCAGAAGGAGAGCGGCTGGTCCTGAGTACTGTCGGTGCCGAAGGCCACATGGTCGATGCCGACGAGCTGCACCATATAGTCGAGGGCGTCGACGAAATCGTCGAGAGTGGCGTCGAAACCATGGGGCAGAAAGGGGGCGAAGGAAGTGGCGCCGACGATTCCGCCCCGGGCGGCCAGGCGCTTGAGCGTCTCGTCTTCCTTGTTGCGCGGGTGGCTGCAGAAGGTATTGGAATTGGCGTGGGTAACGGCGACCGGGAGGGCGGATTCGTCGATGGTTTCGAGGGTTGTGCGGTCGCCGACGTGCGAAAGGTCGATAAGGATGCCCAGTTCGTTCATGAGCCGGATCGCATCGACGCCAAAATTGCTCAGGCCGTCGTCGCGGCGTTCGTAGGAGCCGTTGCCCAGGAGATTGCGCTCATGGTAGGTGAGCTGGATGATGAGCACCCCGAGTGCGCGGAAGAGGCGGAAGCGCTCGAGGTGGTTTTCGATAGGTGAGGCGTTCTGAAAGCCGATAATTATGCCTGTTTTGTCCTCGCCTTTGGCGGTGTGGATATCGGCGACCTCTTTGACCTGGAGAATATCATCGCGTTCGTCGAAGCGGCGCAGCCAAATGGCGATGTGGTCCATGGTTTCCTGGAAGTTTTCCCAGGTGGCCACGGTGGCATTGATGGCGGTGAGACCGCCCTGGCGCAAGCTGGAATAGACCGCGGGACTCTCCCAATTGCTGACATTGAGACCGTCGATGACGACGGCTTGTGCGTAGAGCTCGGTGGCATCCATGGAATCCTCCGGGGCGGTCTATCCGTGTTTTAAAAGGGCCTGTGCCCGATCAGGGTCGATGGCATCGTCTGGGGTCGACGGAAGTCTGTGGAAAAGGCGATGAGGTAGTCGCCGCTGCGGTGGCTACTGCTGGCGCTGATGTGGGTCATTCCCGGCGTTGCGCCTTTGGCCAGTCAATCGAGTCGGCGGCTGGAGAGCGGGAGGTCGGTGGCGAAGATGTTCATGGTGCAGGAAAGGCGGCAAAGACCAGCACCAATAGCACCAGCAAGTGCACGACGGCGATACTCTCTATCGCTTGCGCACGGAAACCCGAGCGGAAACGCGCAAGCTGCTATTGCTGCGCTAGCGACTGGGTCCTTACACCCAGGCCACCTGCCCCGGTCCAAAAATCTGCGCCTTCTCCCCCTTCTTGCCCAACCGCACATTGGGAAAGACCCGCTTGGCCGCCGCCAGCGCGATCGAGCCCTGCCCGGGTCCGCAATGAACCAGCACCAGCGAGCTGGCGCCCGACTCCTGGGCCACCAGAGCCGCGTCCTGGGGTCGCGAATGCAAATGGCGCATCACATCCGGGATTTCCGCGTCTGGGGCCGCCGCCGCCTCGTGCACCAGCACATCGCAGTCCTTGGCAAAGAGCGGCAGACCCTGGTGGTAAAAGGTGTCGCCGCTAAAGACCACGCTGGCCCCCGTCGCCGGATCGCTAACGCGATAACAGCGCGCGTCGAGCGGGTGGAAGGCGCGCCCGACCGCGATTTCCAACCCCGCAATTTCCAGCTCGTCGCCCGGATAGACCCATTCCACCTCGTGCGCTGGGACGCATTGGGGATAGCGCTCGGCCTGCAATAGGACGCAGGCCCCATCGCGCACCACCCCCAGATCCATCGGCCCGTAGAGCTTGAGCGGACCGGCCTCCGGACGCATTTCCAACCGCCGCCGATTGGCAAAAAACAACCCCGGCAACCCCAGAGTATGATCCTGGTGGCAATGGGTAAAAATTACGCAATCGACATCGGTCGGCTGTGCCCCATGCACCTGCATATTCACCGCCGCGTTCCAACCCGCGTCGATGAGAATGGACCCGTTGATCAAATAACACGCCGTCTCCTCGCCCCCGCCCGGCGCGGCCGAAGACACCCCGACAAAAAGCACTTCCAACGCCATCTACAACCTCCTCGCAATCATCGATTCAACCCGCTTTGAGATACCGCTCCAACAGCCGATAGGCCCGTTCCCGCAGCGCATCGGGAAAGTCGTGCCCGCAATCGGGATGCTCGACCATCAACTCCTCTGCAGCCCCGTAGGCCGCGTAGACCCGCCGCGCTGCCACCGCGATCCGATCGACGCTCTCCCATTTGAAATTCGCGTCGCCCAAAGGAGCCACCGCCAAAAAGGGCCGCGGAGCCAACGCCGCGATCATATCGTGAAAGTCGAAAGGTATCTCTTCAAGCGCATAATCCAATAGCCGCGGCATATACCGCTGCGAAGCCCAACCGCTGATATCCCCGTCCATATAATCCCGATACGAATCAAACCCGCAACACGAAACCACCACCTGGATCCGCGCATCAAAAACCGCCGTATAAATCGAATTGTGCCCCCCCAAAGAATGCCCGATCGCCCCGTAGCCAACCCCCGCCACACAATCCATCCCGTCCAACAGATCCAGCCCCCGCGCATTGTCCCAAATCGCCTTCATCGTCGCGCTCTGATACCCCAGCGCCCCCCAATCCGGCTGATAATCGGCCAGTAGCGGATACGCCGGCGCCAACGCGACAAACCCCCGCTCCGCCAATTCGCTGGCATAACTGCGATGGGACTTCTCACTCAACCCCACCACGACCTTGTGCCCCGCGACATTATCCGTAGGATGCGGACACAACACTCCGGGAAACGGCCCTTCCCCTTTGGGCACCAACAAATAAGCCGGTACGCGTCCCCCAGGCTCCGCCGCATAACTCACCAACTGCCGCACATAGCCCCCGCAATCCACCTCTTCCCCCACCTCCACCTCCAACGCACACCGCTTCTCCTCCCCCGGCAAGATCCCCATCACCTCCTGCATAGCCACCAACACCCCCTCCCTCCTCCCTTCCCAATCGGCGACCGACGTCACCTCCATATCCCTCCCCTCTCCATCAATGAGCAGATTCATCTCCCCCTCTCTATGGCTTTAAAATCCTCCCGGCGCAGCGCAGGGTCAGGGGTCTGCCGCAGGGCAAAGCCCCCCCAGGCCCTCGATCGAAGTATATCGCCCCCGCCCGCATGCCCGGTAAGGTTGCCCTTCAGGGCACGCCACCGCCTGCGCCC
>JAYYUU010000295.1:0-5583 GCA_036343835.1 Candidatus Latescibacterota bacterium
GGCATCGCGCCGGAGCAATATCCCGACTGGGGCGAGACCACGCCGGAACCGATGTGATTGCGGGGTTGCTATTGCGGAGCCGGGAATTGATTGCGGCCTTTGCGGCCATTTTTTCTCCGCTTCGGTGGCCAGCGTATAGACCCTCAAATACCTCTGGCGGATTAATTCTCTGGCCTCGCCCCGCTGGTTTTTGAGGTATTTCGCCATTAACGCGCTACTCGGTCGAGGAGTAAACCTCTATGTCTAGTTCCTACCAAACCGTTTACCAAGCCTGGCAAGCCGATCCCCAGGCCTTTTGGGCCCAGGCCGCCGCCGCCGTGCAGTGGTATGAACCATGGACCAAAGTCCTCGACGATGCGCACCCCCCTTTCTACCATTGGTTTGCAGGCGGCCAACTCAATAGCTGTTATAACGCCCTCGACTACCACGTCGAAAATGGCCGTGCCGAGCAGCTGGCGTTGATTTACGACAGCCCCGTTACGGATACCATCAAACAGTACCGTTATCGCGAACTGCGGGACGAGGTAGCGAGCCTGGCTGGGGTGCTGGTGCAAAATGGGGTGGTGAAGGGGGACCGGGTCATCATCTACATGCCGATGGTGCCCGAGGCGGTAATGGCCATGCTGGCCTGTGCCCGCATTGGCGCCATCCATTCGGTGGTATTTGGCGGATTTGCTGCCAATGAGTTAGCTACGCGTATTGACGATGCGCAGCCCAAGCTGATCATGTCGGCCTCTTGTGGCATTGAGATCAAGCGCATCGTCGAATACAAGCCATTGCTGGACAAAGCGATCGAATTGGCCCAGTTCAAACCGGAAAAATGCCTCATCTTACAAAGGCCCCAGGCCGAGGCAAGCCTGGTCGCCGGTCGCGATTGCGATTGGTGGGAAGCGCGGCAAGCCGCGCCGCCCGTCCCTTGTGTCGCTGTCGCCGCCACTGATCCACTCTACATCCTTTATACCTCCGGCACGACGGGCGTGCCCAAAGGGGTGGTGCGCGACAATGGTGGCCATCTGGTGGCCCTCAAATGGAGCATGAAGCATATCTACGGCGCCGATCCCGGCGACGTCTACTGGGCGGCCTCCGACGTGGGCTGGATCGTCGGCCACTCCTATATCGTTTATGCACCACTATTCCATGGTTGTACGACCGTCTTGTATGAGGGCAAGCCGGTGGGAACGCCCGATCCAGGGGCTTTCTGGCGCGTAATTGCCCAGCATAAGGTGAATGTCCTCTTTACCGCCCCCACGGCCTTCCGAGCGATCAAACGCGAAGATCCCAATGGCGAGTTTATCCAGCAATACGATTTAGACCACTTCCGCGCCCTCTTTCTGGCGGGCGAACGCTGCGATCCGGACACCTTGCTCTGGGCACGGGAAAAGTTGGGGGTGCCGGTGATCGACCATTGGTGGCAGACGGAGTCGGGCTGGCCCATCGCCGCCAATCCCATCGGCATTGAGATCTTGCCCATCAAACCGGGTTCGGCGGCGGTGCCCGTGCCCGGTTGTGATGTGCGCGTATTGCTGGATGATGGTGCGGAAGCGGCCGTAGACGAGGTGGGGACGATTGTCGTTAAATTGCCGCTACCGCCGGGCTGGTTTCCCACGCTTTGGAATAACGATGAGCGATTTCAGCAATCGTATCTGAGCACTTTTGACGGGTACTACCTGACGGCCGACGCTGGCTTTAAGGATGAGGACGGCTACCTATCCATCATGGGTCGGACGGACGATATCATCAATGTCGCCGGCCATCGCCTGTCTACCGGGGGCATGGAAGAGGTGCTGGCCGCGCACGATGATGTGGCCGAATGCGTCGTCATTGGGGTCGGGGACGACTTGAAAGGGGAGGTTCCGGTGGGTTTGGTGGTGCTAAACGCGGGCGCGATGCGAGATCGCGGTGAGCTTGTCGGCGAATTGGTGCAGATGGTGCGCGAGCGGATTGGCCCGGTCGCTTCCTTTAAAACGGCGGCGGTTGTAGCGCGGCTGCCCAAGACCCGCTCCGGCAAGATATTGCGCAGCACCATCAAGTGCATTGCCGACAACACGCCCTATCGCATGCCGGCAACGATTGATGATCCGGCTATATTGACGGAGATGGGAGCGGCGATGGCGGGGCTGGGTTTTGGGGAGGCGGCAAAGAAAGACAGCCACGTGGATCACCAAATATTCGACGCCCTGGTAGTCACCGAGACGGAGCCAAAGAAGTTTGTGCGGAAGATAGCAAGGCGTTCGACGGCCGATCTACCGATCGGCGACCTCCTCGTCCGCGTCCACTATTCCTCCCTAAACTACAAGGATGCCCTTTCCGCCAGCGGCAATCGGAGCGTGACGCGCAATTATCCGCATACGCCGGGCATTGATGCGGCCGGCGTGGTGGCGGCCAGTGCTAACGAGGCTTTTGTGGTTGGCGATGAGGTGGTGGTGATCGGCTATGATTTGGGCATGAATACGGCCGGCGGTTTTGGGGAGTATGTGAGCGTGCCGGCCGGTTGGGTTGTGAAGCGGCCGGAAACGCTAAGCGCGCGCGAAGCGATGATTTACGGCACGGCCGGCTTTACTGCCGCGATGTGCGTTGGCAAAATTATCGCTCACGGCATCAAGCCTGAGGATGGTGAAATTCTGGTGACCGGTGCCACCGGAGGGGTGGGGAGCTTTGCCTTGGCGTTGCTGGCGCGACTGGGTTATAAAGTTGTGGCGGCTACGGGTAAAGTTGAAGCGGCCGGAGATTATTTACGCGGACTGGGAGCTGAAAGCTTGATATCGCGAGCGGAAGCGACGGACGCAAGCGGCAAGCCTTTACTCAAGAGCCGCTGGGCCGGCGTGGTTGACGCTGTGGGCGGTGAGATGCTGGCCAGCGCGCTGAAAGCGACCAAGCGGGATGCCGCCATCGCCATTTGTGGTTTGGCCGCATCGGCTGATTTGCATACGACGGTACTGCCTTTCATTTTGCGCGGCGCGACAATATATGGCGTTGATTCGGTGCCCATTCCCATTGCAGAGCGGCAGCGGATCTGGCAGTTGCTGGCGGGCGAGTGGAAGCTGGATGCGTTGGCGGAGCTGGCCAGGGAAGTGACGCTGGACGAGTTGGAGCCGGAGATTGAGCGAATTTTGCAAGGGGGGCAGACCGGCCGGGTAGTGGTGAGGTTGGGAACGAAGCCCGCATGATATTCAGCAACTACTGCCCAGTGGGGCACATTAGATCCCGCGTATGGGTATCAGCAACAAATAAAAGGAGATGGTGAGACCGATGGCTTATTTGCCGGATAGTTCGCGTTACGATGAGATGAGTTATCGGCGCTGCGGCCGCAGCGGTTTGCATTTGCCGGTCGTGTCGCTGGGGTTGTGGCACAATTTCGGCGGTATGGACCTGTTTGAAAATAGTCGCGCCATGGTGCGGCGGGCCTTTGATTTGGGGGTGACGCATTTTGATCTGGCCAATAATTACGGACCGCCCGCAGGCTCTGCAGAGGAGACGCTGGGGAGCATACTGCAAAAAGACCTCGGGGCCCATCGCGACGAATTGATTATTTCGAGCAAGGCTGGCTATGGCATGTGGTCGGGGCCGTACGGGGATGGAGGATCGCGCAAATACCTGGTCTCCAGTCTCGACCAGAGCTTGCAGCGCCTGGGAATCGAATATGTCGATATCTTTTACCACCATTGCCCGGATTCGGATACGCCGCTGGAGGAGACGATGGGGGCACTCGATCACATCGTGTGCAGTGGCAAGGCGCTCTACGCGGGGATCTCGAATTACAGCGCCGAGGGCACGGCGCAGGCAGCGGAAATTCTGCGCCAATTGGACACGCCTTGCCTGATCCACCAGCCCTCCTACAATATGTTCAATCGCAAGGTAGAAGATGGTTTATTGCAAGTGCTTTCGGAGCAGGGTGTAGGGGCAATTGCCTTTTGTCCTCTGGCGCAGGGGCTGCTGACGAGCAAGTACCTGGGGGGCATACCAGATGACTCGCGGGTAAACCAGGCGCACGGCTTTCTCCAGGCCGACGCCCTGAGCGATGAGAAGATGGCCAAAGTGCGGCAACTAAACGAGTTGGCCCAGCAGCGCGGACAGTCTCTGGCACAGCTGGCTCTGGCCTGGGTCTTACGCCACGAGGCCATGACCACGGTGCTCATCGGCGCCAGCCGACCGGCCCAGATAGAGGAGAATGTGGCCTGTTTAAATGCGGGCGAGCTCTCCGCCGAGGAATTGGCGAAGATAGAGACCATCCTGGCGACTTGAAGTTTTTCACACTTGAGAGATCTGAGGAGGTGAATAGACCGTCGGTAAAGGTCATGGCCGATCTCAACTACTTCCTCAAGCTCGATCAGCCTTTGGAAGACATTGCCAAAGAGCCGGAGTTTTGCGCCCACGTGCACATCGCCGAGGGCGGCGGCGGCCCCGATCAGGTCGGCGACGGTCGATGCAGAGACCTGATCGGCATTTCATGAGAAGGCGTACACAGGCCAGAGGCAATGCCCCTGCCGGTCGTCCACCAAAACACGTGAAGTACTGATGATGTGATGGCGAAGAACCCGTGATGCGACAGGAGAGGACAGCGAGACGATGGCGACAGATCTGACGTTTTTTGTGTGGGCAGACACCCATTTCGGCTACGACCAGCGTTTCGGTGACGAGGACCAGCGCGGGCGCATTATCGAGCAGATGCACAACCTTCCGGGGTGGCCCTACCCGGTGTCTGTGGGAGGCGTGGTCGCCGCGCCGGAGTTCGTCTTGCTCTGCGGTGACGCCGTGGACGGCGCCGAGGGGGCGGGCGAGGTAGAGCTGGCCTTCTTCCGCCACCATCTGCAGCGCCTGCGCTTTCCCCAGCTGGAGGTGATGGGCAACCACGATATGGATCCCGCCTTTGTCGATTACTTCTGCGACCGCTACGGCGGACTGTCCCACTCCTTTGACCGCCAGGATATCCACTTTGTATGCCTGAATAGTCGCTATGACGATGGGGAGTACTTTGCCGAGGAGGAGCTGGCGTTCCTGCGCCGCGACCTGGCCGCTGTCGACGACGGCATGTCCGTCATTCTCTTCGTCCACTGCCGTCTGGATCGCTTTGGCAACGGAGGCGATGTGCTGGAGATCCTGGCGGGCCATCGCCTCCTGCTGATCTGCGGCGCCCACGTGCACAAACCCGCGGTATTTCAGCTGCAGGGCATCGACTGTATCGACGTGGGTCAGTGCCGCGACCATCCGATCGACCCGGAGTACGGTCGCAACCTGTACGTGGTACACATCACTGACTACCGTCTGACCGCGGTCCCGTGGCGGTGGGACCTGGGCGACTGGGAGCGCGGTCAGCGCTGGACCAACCCGGAGGCTACGGCCCGGCGCTTCACCCTGGACAAAGCGCTGTGAACCGGTCTAGACAAGAGCTGAAGCTCGGCCTGCGCACGTGTTCGCTGTCCCGCGCCGGGAGTTTCGACACGCAGACTCTGGGGCGTCTCAAGGAGGCGGGCTTCGACCTGGTCGAGCTGAGCTTCAACCCCCGCTCCAGCATCCCGGCGAGCTGGGAGATCTACGGAACCCTCAAAGTGTACAGCCGATGTGGAGGTGAGCATGGAAGAGGCT
>JAYYUU010000296.1:0-6575 GCA_036343835.1 Candidatus Latescibacterota bacterium
AAGTCACCCTCTGCAAGAGCCATCTCTAATGAAGTAAACGCCTGCCACCCGTCTGCTCAGCCATCGCTGCGGCGCGGACCGGAACCGTATCGACGGTGGCCGTTATGTTGAGCTGCGGCACATGGACCTGAATACCCCGCCAATGAGCTTGGGCGATGCCGCCACAGCCAACCAGCGCCATTTTTACACCTGCGGATTCCGTCATGCGGCACTCCTCATTTCAACGAGTCGCTGTATTAAAATATAGGGGGCTTCCCGGTAGCCCTCACTCCAAAGCGGATCGATTGGCCCAGACGACGAATAATGGATCGGCCTCCTCAGTGAGGCAATTCCGGTTTTGGACTTCGTCCCAGTCGCCGCTAAAGTAACTTTCGACCAGCTCGATGTGCTGCGCGTTGGTCATCGCCAACCAGAGAGCAATGGCTTTTTGCGGGAAACAGCGGTTAGAGAAGGAGACGAGAAAGGGGGCACCTGGATTGAGGATGCGGTTCACATCGCGGAAGATATCGACGGGATGGGTTATGTACTGGACCGAGACGGTGCAGATAACCGCATCGAAACTTTGATCCTCGAATGGCAGGCGGGGTTTGTCATTCAGGTCGCGCACGACCCATTCGTCCAATTGCGGGTTGTCTGTCATCTCTGCGGCGTTCATCCCCAAGCCGATGACGCGACTGGCGTTGAGATCGGGCGGTAGATGGGAGCGCCAACTGCTCATCAGATCCAGATACACCCCACCCAGTTGCAGGTGTTCAGCCAAAAAACTGGTCAGCGCCGCAATAGCCCCGTCGTCGATATGGACGACTTTGCGAGCCTCGCGGTAAAAGAGGGCGTCGTCGCTCTGGTCAGTCCGCTCAAAACAGGCAGCCGTGAGGTCTTGCGGATCCATCAACTTAACGGCTCTGGGATAATGCACTGGTAGAGGTAGAGCTCCGGCGTTTCCCGGCACAACCGCCGCGATCACTCATAAGCCAGATTTTGCGCCTGCATCATGCCGATCATATAGCCAAAGGCGAAGATCTTGCCCATCATCCCATAGCCGCGGGTCTGCTCGGCGCTCTCGTTGCCCATGCTCGGCGCGTGGTCGGGGCGAATGGGTCCATCGAAACCGGCCCGGGCGTACACTTCGAGCATCCGCGCCATATCCGTCGGCCCGTCGTCGTGGAAGGTCTCGGTAAATCGCGTACCCGCCGTCCCCTCGACATCGCGATAGTGAATAAAGTGGACCTTGCCCTGCTCGGCAAACTCCCGCGCTGCGGAGTAGATATCCTCGCCCATGGCCTTGAAATTGCCCTGACAGAAGGTGATCCCATTGGACGGGCTCGGCGCAATATTGATCAGCCGGCGATAAGCCTCGACGCTGACCATGATCTGCGCCGACCCCCGATAGGGCGAAATGGGCGGATCGTTGGGATGGTAGCCCATGCGGACATTGGCCTTTTCGGCGACGGGGACAATCCGCTCCAAAAGCCAGGTCAGATTGTCCCAGAGCTCTTCCTCGGTCTGAATCTCGTCTAAAGGCGGCTCCTCGTTCGACGCCGCGTAGTCGAACTGCGATGAAATCGCGCCGCCGCGCATCGGCACCCAATCGGTCCGCGAGCCCCCCGCGCCGAGATTGTAGCACAGCACGGGAATCCCGACCTTGCCCATCGCCTCCACCGCGGCGATATAATTCAGCAATTCCTCATCGCGGCCCGGCGTCCCACGGCGGATATGATCGCCGCGGACCGGGGTCATCGTCTCGTAAACGGGAATGGTGAAACCCGCTTCGGCCCACTCGTCCTTCTGATGCTGCATCGCGGCCGCATATTGGTCGCGGCCAATACCGTTGAGATCTGGCGAGGTCACGCAACCGGTGACCCCCATTTCCTTGCAGATCTTGACGCGCTCGGGGTTGCCGTTGGGACTCCGCCCCAAAGTCATAGACAGCTTGAAAGCTCCTTGTCGCATGCGATAATCCTTTCCCGTAGTGGGCTTACGCCTATCCCTGTGCTGGCTCCAGCCCCAGCAAAACCAGCAGCCAGGTCCGGTGCCAATACGCGCTGTTGATATAGGGATTTTGCTCCGTCGGCCAGTTGGTCCAGTAAGTCTGGTTGTGCGGGATCCGGTGATACCACTGCACCACCGGGATCGACGGCAGTTCGCCAAGCCAGATATCCATCGCCTGATGGAAAAGCTCGGTCAGTTTCGGATCGCCGGGCGCTGTCGATCCCATCTCGTCGACGATCGCGTCAAACTCCGCGTTTTGCCAGCGCCAGAAATACTCGGCGAACGTGCCCGTGGGTTTGACATAGCGGCCGTGGTAGAGCCGCAGCGTGAAATAGGGGTCGCGCACCGAGCCGCCATGCCCCTGCAAATAGGTCTTGCCCACCCCCTGCGTTAGCCGCGTATAGGTATCCGACGTCTGGCGAAAGCTCGCAGCAAAACCCGCTTGCTTTAACTGCGCCACCAACACCGGTGCCAGATCGGTGAAAATCGGGTAGATATCCACCACCATCTTAAACGGCTGGCCGTCCTTGGTCCAGATGCCCTCCGCGTCCTTGGCCCAACCCTTGGCGCGCATAATCGCCGCCGTCCGCTCTGGATCGTAGACCCCTACCGGATACTTGTCGAGCAAATCCTGGATTGCCTCGGTGTATTGCCTCAGCGGCGGATAGTCCGGGAAGGGCAACAACGTAGAGGTGCCGCTGCCCTGCCAGCCGACCTCCACCAGTTGCTCGCGGTCGATCGCGTGGTTGATCGCCCAGCGGATCTCCTTGTCGTCAAAAGGCGCCGCCAGGGCGTTGAAACCCAGCGAGATCGGCCACCAGTCCAGATAGCCATAGGGCGGCTTTCTGCCCGTCCACGAAGAGACCTTGGGATTGCCCTCGATAATGGTGCGAATATTGGGCGGCCGCATATCCAAACAGCTATCGAGGTGGTTGGTGAGCAGGTTTTGCACCCGTTTGGCTTCTTCCATAAAGGGCAGATAGATGATGCGCTCGACTTTGGGCAGTTTCTGGAAGCCCACTTTCTTGGCCCACCAGCCCTCGCGCAAATCCCAGATCCGCTGCTGCGGCGTCGACAGCACCAGCGCATAGGGTCCGCTGACCACCGGCCAGCCCTTTTGCAAATCGAAGTTAGCAAAGACCGGCGCATCCTGACCCTCCCAGATGTGTTTGGGCACGATCGGTACGCCATTGCCAAAATTGTGGGTAAAGTACGTAAAGATAAAACGCGGGTTGGGTGCCTTGAGCCGGATCTTAGCCGTCAGGTCGTCGAGTGCAATGGCCTCTTCCACCCAGGTCTCCATATCGGTACTAAACAACAACTCCGGCGCGTTGGCCTTGAGCATATTGATCGTAAAGACGAAGTCGTGCACCGTCCACGGCCTGCCGTCGCTCCACTCGACGCCCCCGCGGATCTTTACTGTCACCTCGGTAAAGTCCTCATTGTACTCGTAGCCCTCGGCGATCCAGGGGATGATATTGTCTTTTTCTTTAAAGGCATTGTAGAAGTAGAGCGGCTCGTAAAGAAAATTCCAACCCGTAGGCGCGGTATTGCCGGGAATATAGGGATTGAAGGTGTCGTAATCCTTGATCTGCCCGGCGCACACCGAAAAGGTCAGACAGTCGAGGATCATGGTGCGGTTGCGCGGCACTTGTTTGAGGCTGCCCCCCTCGCCGCCGCAGGCGACGGTGCAGGCCAGCAGGCACAATAAAAACCGTTGCTTCAATAGACTCCTCCTTAAAACGATCGCGACAATCTAGGCCAATACCCCATTGGCACTCAACCCCCGCCCGGCACGACAAAGGCATCCCCGCTTTGCGCACACCCAGACCGCAACAGGGCACGATACCGCACCAGCTCCGTGCGCAGAGCAGGATCCCGCGCCAGGTCGCGAGTCTCCCCGGGGTCTTCCCGCAAATCGAAGAGCAATTCCGGATCGCGACCGCGCGAGAAGGCGATATACTGATAGCGTTCATCGCGCAGCATCCGGCCCTGCATCTCCAGGTCTTCGGTATCGGGATGGAGCTCGGCTACCAGCAAAGGCCGTCCGGGCGCTTGCGGGTTTTCGAGCAAGGGCTTGAGACTCATCCCCCTAACCTCGGGAAATTCGACTCCGGCGTAATCGCACAACGTGGGCAACACGTCCAGCCCGGAGACCAATCGCTCGTCATCCACCACTCCGGCGGGCACAACGCCGGGCCAGCGCACGATAAAGGGCACCCGCAGCGGCTCTTCGTAGAGCATCAATTTAACCACCCAGCGATGAGCGGCCATCCCCTCGCCGTGGTCGCTGGTAAACAACACCAGCGTATCCTCCTCCAGACCGCATGCCCGCAATGCATCGAGAATCCTTCCGACCTGGACGTCCACATCCTCGGTGAAGCGATAATAGGCCGCCAGATAGCTCCGCCACTGCTGCTCGTCCCAATCCCGAGTACGGATGCCTTCCTGCCCGTAGTAGGTGCGCTGCCGACACTGCTGGATAAACTCCGGCTCCCGCGGATCGACCTCGAAATTCACCGGCAAGGGCGGCAAGTCGCCCGATTTGCGCTCAGGCGAGTCCACAATCCAGTGGCAGATGTCGTGCGGGTTGCACAACGACACCCCCAGACAGAAGGGCCGGGTATGCGCGCGGCGCAAAAACTCGATCGCCCTGTCAGCCACGTGCCCGTCGCCGTCCGCACCTATACCTAGCCGTACGCCCGCGTTGTGCAAAACCTCAAAACCGCGCATCCCCTCCTCGCCATTATCCGGCAAGTGCCAGCGGCCCGACCAGGCGGTCGCATAACCCGCCTGCCCGAATAATTCACCCATATTGGGCTGGCTGGGATCCGGGGTCATACTATTGACCAGCACGCCGGTTTCGTGCGGCAAGCGACCGCTCAACAAACTGCTGCGTGAAGGTCCGCAAACCGGCGCCGCGCAATAGGCCTGTCCGAAGCGCGTACCAGCGGCGGCCAGACCGTCCATATGCGGCGTGCGCAGCTGCGGATTGCCCGCGCAACTCATCGCCCGCGCGGACTGCTGGTCGGTAAAGAGAAATAGGATATTGGGCCAAGCAGACATCGCTACCTCCTATGGGATACGACATCAATATCGGCCAAGCGCGGCGACCGGACCAGCGCATTCGTAACCGCGGTGACATTTCATTATATTCTCGCCGACTTCCATCCAGGACGATTCTGCTATGGCTATGACTGAAGAAGAACGCTTCCGCTTCGACCTCACCGGTTTCCTGGTGCGCCCCGCGCTCCTGACGCCCGACGAAGTAGCCGCCATCGTCGACCACATCGACCGCATCCACCACGACCCGCAATCGCTATCCGCCGCAGAAAGCGACGTGCCCGGCGGCCCCAGCAGCGTCCTGATCGACCACCCGCAGGTCATCGACGTGCTGACCGAGATCATTGGCCCCGATATCCGGCTGGAAAACTGCTCCTGTATCTGGCGCGAGAAAGGCCAGGCGCACGGCGGGCTCCACGGCGGCGGCCCCCAACAGGCCGACCCCATCTTCGGCTATCGGGTCAAAAACGGGCGCATCCACGCCGGCATGGTGCGGGTGATCTTCGAGTTGACCGATATCGCCATGGAGGACCAGAGCACCCATTTCCTCGTCGGTAGCCACAAGGCCGAATTTCCCATCCACGCGGAACACCTGTCGCTGGAGGAGGGCCAGCGCAGCCCCTTCCTGACCTCCTACGCCTGCCCCGCCGGCAGCGCCGTGTTCTTTAGCGAAAACTTGTGCCACGCCGGTCCCGTGTGGCAGCGCGACACCCCGCGAGTCGCCGTCCTCAACGCCTATTCACACCTGGCCACCCACTGGCATCGGCTCAAAACGCCCCCGGCTGTCGTGCAAGGGTTGCCCCGCGAAAAACAGGCTTATTTCCGCCAACCCTGGGTCGCCGACTTCCGCGCCGATCCCGTCGGCCACAACACCATGGAGTACTTTGTTGACGGCGACGACGATCCCGTCAACAGCGACCACGTTAGATAACGTAAAATTGCGGATCACCAGCACGAAAGGAACGCGTCTTGAAATACCGCCAGCTCGGACGCACCGACCTCCAGGTCAGCTCCATCGGCCTGGGCTGCGTCACCTTCGGCCGCGAGATCGACCAGCAGACCGCCTGCGCCGTTATGGACCACGCCCTCGAGCGCGGCATCAACCTCTTCGACACCGCCGAGGCCTACGCCGCCGGGCGCTCCGAAGAGGTCATCGGCCAATGGCTCGCCGACCGCCAGACCCACGACAAAGTCGTGCTCGCCACCAAGGTCGCCGGCGCCCAGACCCGCGAGCATATCCTCGCCTCCGCCGAGGACAGCCTGCGCCGTCTGCAAACCGACCATATCGACCTCTTCAAGGTCCACAACTGGGACGCGGAAACGCCGCTGGAAGAAACCTTAGCCGCGCTCAATACCCGGGTCGAACAGGGCAAGGTCCGGTACATCGGCAGCAGCAACTACGACGCCGACCAGCTCGCCCAGGCACTCAAAGAAACCGCGACCCTCGGCGGGGCGCGGATGGAGGCGACCCAACCCAACTACAACCTGGTCGTCCGCGATATCGAAGAATCCCTGCTGCCTCT
>JAYYUU010000297.1:0-7237 GCA_036343835.1 Candidatus Latescibacterota bacterium
TACATCGTCACCTGCTGCGCTACCACGCTCCCGATCAGATCCGTCACGGACAGATCGGCTGGAATTGTTTCCTGAGTTCATTCAGGATCGGGTCTGATTTTCGCGTCCTTCGCATCATGGACGTCAGTCATTTACCGGAAGACGCGATCACGAGCAATACAAAAACCCGGGATGAAGTGCTGACGGAACGCAGCATCTGACCTCAACTCCCCGCTGCTACCCCCGCCAGCGCCCGCGCCCGCGCCTTGAGAATGTCCTCGAGAATTGCCTCTAGCCCCTCCCGATCCTTAATACAGGCAAAAACCGTCGGCCCCTCGCCGCGCATCTTCTTGGCGTCGCGGTCCATCACCCCCAGATCTGCCCCCACCATCTCCGCCAGATCGATCTTGTTGATTACTAAAAGATCCGACTGGGTTGTCCCCGGCCCGCCCTTGCGCGGGACCTTGTCGCCGCCGGACACGTCGATGACATAGACCGAATAGTCGACCAATTCGCGACTGAAATGGGCCGCCAGATTGTCGCCGCCGCTCTCGACCAGCAGCAAGTCGATCTCACCGGCAAAACGATCCATCAGGTCTTCGAGCGCATTCAAATTCAGCGAAATATCCTCGCGGATCGCCGCGTGGGGACAGCCCCCCGTTTCGACGCCGACAATCCGTTCTCGCTCAAGCGCCTCATGCCGCAACAGAAATTCGGCGTCTTCGCGCGTGAAGATATCATTGGTGACGACGCCCAGGCTATAATCATCGCGCAGGCGCTCGCACAGCGCCTGTAAAAGCGCCGTCTTGCCACTGCCGACCGGTCCGCCGATTCCCACGGTAAAAGACCGTTCAGTATAGTCGCGCTGAGGGTCCAGGCCTTCGCGTTCGGCGAAGAAGCCAGCCGACTCGAAGGGTTCGTGAGTATGCCCGTGATCGTGGTCGTGATGGTGGTGTGCCATACGTTTCCCTGCTCTCAACTTTGAAAAAGACGCGAATAGAGATCGTCGTGCACGCTCTGGGCGATGTCCAGTTGCGGCGCACAGCGCGTCGCCTGCTGATACGGACGCCCCGCCACTTCCGTTAACAACTGCGCGCAATGCGGATACAGGCTCAATTGCCGCCGCGTGGACTCCATCGGCCCGACGATCCCCAGCCGCACGGCGGCGCTCATCTGATCTCTGAGAACTTGAAACATAAAGAGCTGCTGGGCATCCTCTTGGGCAAAACCCGCCGCTTTTAAAGCCAGCCCGAACACCGCAGTATAGTGCGCCGGCCATTGCTGCCGACCCAGCTGCCGACGCAAGTCCGCCAGCCCAGCTTGCGGATACAGATCGGCCATCAGCCGCAACCAATTCTTGCCCAGGATCAAACTGGCGCGGCGCATCGCCGGAGCCGCGACCATCGCGTCGTAGAAGTGCAATATCTCCGCGAGGGTATCATCGTCGGTTTCGGCATAACACGAATGGACAAAGGGAATCTCCCCATACGCCGCTGCCGTCAGCGCGGTGCACACAAACTCCTCCAGCGCCGCGGACGAATCCAACAGCCCTAATTGATACGCCCCCTCCAAACCGCTGGAGAAGGCATATCCACCAGCCGGCAGTGCGCTGTCGGCCAGATGCATCAATTGATAGAGGCGATCCATCAGAACAGATGATATAGCTGCGCCAAAGGCAGTTTCTCCGCCGGCTCGCAGATGAGTTCCTCGCCATCGACCTGCACCTTATAGGTCTCCGGATCGACATCGATATCGGGCACCAAATCGTTGAGGCGCATATCGGACTTGCCGATATCGCGACAGTGCTCGACGGCCACGACCTCCTTGGCCAAACCGTATTCGGCCCCCACCCGCTCGCGCGACGCCTGCGAGACAAAGGCCAGCGAAGTCGGCCCCACCGCGTTGCCATGGGCGCCAAACATCGGCCGCGGATACACTGGCTGCGGCGTGGGGATCGAGGCGTTGGCATCGCCCATTTGCGCATAGGCAATCACCCCGCCCTTGATCACGATCTCGGGTTTGACGCCAAAAAACGACGGCTGCCACAACACCAGATCGGCCAGCTTGCCCGTCTCCACCGAGCCGATCTGAGCTGACAGTCCGTGGGCAATGGCCGGATTGATAGTGTATTTGGCGACGTAGCGCCGGGCGCGGTAATTGTCAGCGCCCGGCGCATCCTCGGATAACAACCCGCGCTGCTGACGCATTTTATGCGCCGTCTGCCAAGTCCGGCAGATCACTTCTCCCACCCGCCCCATCGCCTGGCTGTCGGAGGCGATAATCGACAACGCACCCAGATCGTGCAAAATATCCTCGGCGGCGATCGTCTCCTGGCGAATCCGGCTCTCGGCGAAGGCCACGTCCTCGGGGATATTCTTGTCGAGGTGGTGGCAGACCATCAGCATATCGAGATGCTCGTCGATGGTGTTGATCGTGAAAGGCCGCGTCGGATTGGTCGAGGAAGGCAACACATTGGCCTCGCCGCACAGCCGCATAATATCCGGGGCGTGACCACCACCGGCACCCTCGGTGTGGTAAGTGTGGATCGTACGGCCCTTGAAGGCCGCTCGCGAAGCCTCGACAAAACCCGACTCGTTGAGCGTATCGGTGTGGATGCAGACCTGTACGTCGAACTCTTCAGCAACGGCCAGACACGAGTCGATCGCCGCCGGGGTCGTGCCCCAATCCTCGTGCAGCTTGAGCCCGCAGGCCCCGCCCTCGACCTGCTCAGCCAGGCCTGCCCGCAACGACGAATTGCCCTTGCCCAGAAAGCCGAAGTTGAGCGGCCAGGCGTCGGCCGCTTGCAACATCATGCGGATATAAAACGCACCCGGGGTGCAGGTGGTGGCATTGGTCCCCGTCGCCGGACCAGTACCGCCGCCGAGCATGGTAGTGATCCCCGAGGCGATGGCCTCCTCGATCTGCTGCGGGCAGATAAAATGCACGTGCGCGTCCAGCGCCCCGGCGGTCAGGATCATCTTCTCCCCGGCCACCACCTCGGTGGTGACGCCGACGACCATATGCCCATCCACCCCCGGCATAATATCCGGATTGCCGGCCTTGCCGATCCCGGCGATGCGCCCATCCTTGATGCCGATATCGGCTTTGAAAATCCCCGTGTAGTCGAGCACCAGCGCATTGGTGATCACCAGATCCAGCGCCTCATCCTGGCTGGCGCCGCTCTTCTGACCCATCCCGTCGCGCAGCACCTTGCCGCCGCCGAACTTGCACTCCTCGCCGTAGACCGTAGAGTCCTTTTCGACCTCGATGATCAGATCGGTATCCCCCAGCCGCACTCGATCTCCGGTTGTCGGGCCATACATATCAGCATAGGCGCGTCGATCGATATTCATATTATTCCACCCCCGAAAAACCGCGCTCTTTAGCCCGTACGAGCGCCGCTACCTTGTTGTCCTCGCCCAACTCGCCGCCAATCAAACCGCTGCCTCCGTGGACCACCCTCCTGCCACCTACGGCCACCAGCGTCACCGCCTTGGTCTCCCCTGGCTCAAAACGCACCGCCGTCCCCGAAGGAATATCGAGGCGAAAACCATAGGCTTGCCCGCGGTCGAAGCGCAACTCGGCATTGACTTCGAAAAAGGGGAAATGCGACCCCACCTGTACCGGCCGGTCGCCCATATTCACCACGTCCAACTCCACCTTCTCGCGCCCGGCGTTGAGCTCGAGCGCCTCGTCTGCTACCTGCGACTCGCCCGGCGCGGGGCTCGACGCATTATCCGGCGACCAGGTCTTTGCTACCCGCGACAGCCCCGAGCCGTAAAGCGCCAATGCCGCATCGCCGCGCTCGCGACAGATCGGCTGATGCACCGTCACCAGCTTGGTCCCGTCGGGAAAGGTCCCCTCCACCTGCACCTCGTGCACCATTTCCGGCACCCCCGGCAACACGTCTTCGATCCCGAGCAACTGCTTGCCCTTGTCCATCAGCGTCGCGACCCGCTCGCCGTCGCGGATAAATTCGAGCAACTGCGCCGCGATCAGCGCGGTCGCCTCTGGATAGTTGAGCCGCAAACCCCGGGCGTAGCGCTTCTGCGCCACGCAGCCGGCGTTGTGCAGCACCAGTTTGTCGATTTCCCTGGGTGAAAGCCGCATGAAATCCTCCCTAAAAGGTCAGATGGGATTTGATACTCTCGTCCGACAACTCGTCGGCAGTACCCTGCAATGGGATACTGCCCCGGTCCATGAGAAAGAAATGATCGGCGATCTGCCGGGCGAAGTCAAAGTACTGCTCAACCAGGACGATGGTAAACTCACCCCGCTCCTTGAGTTGCAGCAATACCTTTTCGATTTCGAGGATGATCGACGGCTGGATCCCCTCGGTCGGCTCGTCGAGCATCAGCACTTTGGGGCCGCCGACCAGCGCCCGGGCAATGGCCAGCTGCTGCTGTTGCCCACCGCTCAAATTACCGCCCATCCGGTCCTGCATCTCGGCCAGGACCGGAAAGAGATCGAACACCTCTGCGCCAATCTCGCCGCCATTTTCACTCGCCTGCAGGCCGATCTCTAAGTTTTCCCGCACCGTCAACCGCGGAAAGATCTCGCGCCCCTGCGGCACGTAGCCCAAGCCCCGCCGCGCGCGCCGATCGGCCGTCAGCGCCGTGACATTTTCCCCGGCAAATAGCACCTGGCCCTTGCTCGGCGTCACCAACCCCATAATCGCCTTGAGCAAGGTCGTCTTGCCGACGCCATTGCGCCCCATCACCGCCGCAATCGAGCCACTGGGGATATTCAGGCTGATATCCCGCAAGATGCGGCTGCCGCCGTAGTGGACATCGAGATCTTCCACCGCCAGAATGGCTTCAACTGGCTGCATCGCTCTTCCCCCGGTCCATCGCCGTCCCCAGATAACACTCGATGACGCGCGGATCGCTCTGCACCTCTGCCATCGGGCCTTCGACCAGGATCTTGCCCTCGTGCAACACCGTGACCGTGCGCGCGATCTGCCGCACGAATTCCATATCGTGCTCGATGACGATTAGCGAGTGGTCTTCCGCCAAGCCCTGGAGCATCTCCCCGGTCCGATAGGTCTCCTCGTCGGTCATCCCCGCCGCCGGCTCGTCGACCAGAAAAAGCGTCGGATCCTGCAGGATGACCATCGCGATCTCCAACCACTGCTTCTGCCCGTGCGACAGCGCACCCGCGATCTCAGTGAGGACATCCTCCAACCCCGTGCGCTCGGCCACCTCCTCGATATGGCGGCGCTCGGCGCCTTGCAAGCGGTGCAATAGCGAGGCGAAAACACCGCGGTCGGTCTTCATCGCCAGCATCAGATTGTCGAAGACGGTCAGCGAGGTGAACACCGTCGGGGCCTGGAATTTGCGCCCCACGCCCAAATCGACGATTTCGTCCTCGTTGAGCCGGGTCAGATCCTGGTCCTGAAAATAGGCGTGGCCCGCATCGGGCCGGGTCTTGCCGCAGAGCACGTCGAGCAAGGTCGTCTTGCCCGCGCCATTGGGTCCGATCACCACCCGCAACTCGTTTTTAAGGACTTCAAACACGTCGATATCGAGCGCCTTGAAACCGTCGAACGACACGCTCATCTTCTGCACGTAGAGATTTTCCATTCCCCCCCCCTGTTAAACGACCGCTGGCCGCCGGCTCAAGCGCCTGGCGATACCGGTGACGCCCTCGGGAAAAAACAGCACCACCCCGACGAACAACGCGCCGAGAAAGTAGAGCCAGGTGCCCGGGAACGCGCCGGTGAGGAAGCTGTAGAGCAAATTGACCAGCACCGCCCCGACGATGGCCCCCACCAGAGTGCCCCGGCCCCCAACCGCCGTCCACACCACGATCTCGATCGAGGCCTGGACGTCCATCCGCCCCGGGGTAATAATGCCGGTCTGCGGCACGTAGAGCATCCCACCCAAGCCCGCCAGCGCGGCGGCGACGACAAAGATGAAGAGCTTGTAGCGAGTGATGTGATAGCCGATAAAGCGCAGCCGGTGCTCGCTGTCGCGGACGGCCATCAGCAACTTGCCCAGCTTGGAGCCGACGATATAACGACAGAGATAATAGGCACCCAATAGCGCCACAAAGGCCGCCGCGTAGAGCCCGCGCTTGGTCGCCGGGTCAGCTAATGGAAAACCCAGCAAGGTCTTGAAGTCGGTCAGGCCGTTGGTGCCCCCCAGCATGGTCTCGTTGCGCAGAAACAACAGCCACATCGCCAGCGCCAGCGCCTGGGTAATAATGGCGAAATACACGCCCTTGATCCGGCTGCGAAAGGCAAGGAAGCCAAAGCCCAGCGCCGCGATCCCGGGCACCAGCAGCCCGAGCAGCAAGGTCAGCGGCAAACTGTGGAATGGCTCCCAGAACAAGGGCAGTTCCTCGACCTGGTTCCAGACCATGAAATCGGGCAAGGCGCTGCCGTAAACCCCTTTGGTGCCCGTCTTCAACAGCATGTGCATGCCGATGGCATAGCCGCCCAGACAAAAGAAAAACGCCTGGCACAGCGACAGGATGCCGGTAAAGCCCCAGATCAAGTCCATCCCCAATGCAACGATGGCGAAGCAGAAATAACGACCCCAGAGATTGAGCGTCGTATCGGCGACCAGCCCCAGATAATTGAGCAGGGGCACCAGGATTCCGAAAAGCGCGAAGAGCCCGAGGGCAATGAGGTGGTGCCGTGTCGCGCTCATAGCTCCTCGCTCCGCCCCTTGGCCGGAAAGAGACCGGTCGGGCGCGACTGCAAAAATAAAATGATCAACCCCAGCAAGATGACCTTGCCGTAGACGGCTTCAAAGAGGGGCTCGAGGATCTTGTTAAAAATGCCAATCCCCAACCCGGCGCTAATCGTGCCCAGCAGCTTGCCGACCCCGCCGGTGACGACCACCAGAAACGAGTCGACGATATAGGTCTGGCCCATATTGGGGACCACATTGCCCACCAGCGTCATCGCCCAACCGGCGATTCCGGCGATCCCCGTGCCCAGGGCGAAGGCCATCGCGTCAACGCGCCGCACCGGCACCCCAACACAGGCGCTCATGTCCCGGTTTTGGGTCGTGGCCCGCAGCTTGAGCCCGAAGCGGGTGCGGAAAAAGAGCGCCAACAGCGCCCCGACGATCGCGGCGACCAGCGCCATGATAAACATTCGGTTGTAGGGCAGTACCACCTGCGGCGCCATTTCCCAGCCCCCGCTCAACAGCTGCGGCAGCTTCACCGCCGTCAGGTCGCCGAAAAGGCTGCGCGCGCCCTGGATCAGAATCAGGCTGATGCCCCAGGTCGCCAACAAACTCTCCAACGG
>JAYYUU010000298.1:0-7232 GCA_036343835.1 Candidatus Latescibacterota bacterium
CACTGCGCACTGAGCCCCTCCCCTTCCAGACCCACTGCGCCTTCCAGCACCTGCTCCAGGCGGAAGGAGCCGGTTTCGGGTTCGAATTCCACGCCCGCGAACGCCCGCTGAAAAGCCCCGCTCAACACCAGATCTTCGGGCGCTCCAGTCTGCAGGGGACCATCCGACGGCAACAGCCAGATGCGGTCGGCGCAGCGCAGCGCCAGATCCAGATCGTGGGTCGAGAGCAAAATAGCGCGGTCGGCGTCGTAGGCTAAGCGCCGCAACAACTGCATGATCTCGACCCGCCGCGGCAAATCCAGAAAGGCCGTCGGCTCGTCCAATAGCAACACGGCCGGTTCCTGCGCCAAAGCCCGGGCGACCATTACCTTTTGCCGCTCGCCGTCGCTCAACTCGTCGACGCTGCGCGCGGCCAAATCCTCGGCCCCCACCGCAGTAATCGCCCAGCGCACCACCTCTTCATCGGCCAGGCTGAGACGGCCGTCCCAGCCGGTGTAGGGATAGCGGCCCAGCGCCACCAGAGCATAGGCCGAAAGATTGCCCGCAGCCACCCTTTCGGTCAACACCAGACCCAAAAGCCGCGCCCGCTCATCGGCAGCCAGGTGGTGCAATCCACTGCCCTGGAGCAGCACCTCGCCGGCCAATGGCTTTTGCAGACCGGCCAATGTGCGCATCAGCGTCGATTTGCCGGCGCCATTGGGCCCCAGCAGACACACCATTTCACCCTGGCAAAGCTCCACGCCAATATCGGTGGCGACCTCTACGTGCTCGCGCCGTTTGGGGGCGTAGCCAATACACAGACCGCGCGTTTGCAGGATGGAGTTGCCCCTCACGAGGCGAAGGCCTGCCGCAAATCGCGGCGACGCAGGATAATCCAGGTGACCACCGGCGCCCCGATCAGCGCGGTGACCGCATTTAGCGGCAGGGTCGCCTGACTACCGGGCAAACGGGCCACTAAATCGGCAATCAACGCCAAAACCGCGCCCAGCAGCACGCTGGCGGGCAACAACACGCGGTGGTCCGAGGTGTTGAAGAGCGCCCGGCACAGATGCGGCACCGCCACCCCCAAAAAGCCGATGGGGCCGCAATAGGCGGTGACCGCCCCGGCCAATAGCGCGGCGCTGGCAATGATCCACAACCGCACCCGCCTTATGCCCAAACCCATGCTGCGGGCATAGGTCTCCCCCAGCAATAGCGCGTTGAGCGGTTTGACCAGCAGCACGGCGATCCCCAGACCCGCAAGCACCACCGGTGCCAAAAAGGCCAGTTGGCCCCAGGTGACCGCGCCAAAACTCCCGAAGGTCCACAAGACATAGGTCTGGACCTGTTCGGGGATGCTGAAATAGAGCAGCACGCTGACTATCGCACCGGTCAAATAGCCGAACATCAGACCGAGGATCAGCAAGGTCATATTGTTCTGCACCCGCCGACCCACCAATAACACCAGCCCCAACACCACCGCCGCGCCAACCACGGCGGCGACGACCACGCCGACATGGCCCAGAAAACCCAAACCCACCAATAACCCGGCTCCGGTGACGCCGGTAGCCAATACGACCAGCGCCACGCCCAGACTGGCCCCGGCGCTGATGCCGAGGATAAAGGGATCGGCCAGGGGATTGCGGAAGAGGGTCTGCATCTGCAAACCGCTCGCGCTCAGCGCCGCACCGGCCAATACGGCGGTGAGTGCGCGCGGCAGGCGGATGGCATGGATGATATGGCTCCAACTGCGCTTCTGATCGACATCGTCCCATAAAATCTCGACCACCGCATCGAGGGGAATCGACACCGACCCCACGCCCAGGCTAAGCGCAAAAAAACCGACCAGCGCCGCCGCCATCGCCACCAGCAGACCCCAGCGCAACCCCAGTTGGGGCCAGGGCGTCGCCGCGGGAGCGGAGTGCGTCGTAGACGAAGTGACCAAGGCGCTTCAGTCCAGCTGCTTATAGTATTTGAGCGCGTGCTCCGGCAGGCGCTCGGGATGCAGAATTTTTATATAATCGGCCAGCACCAGATGCGGCTCGACAATACCGCTTTCCCAGTAGTCGTTGCCGCCGTGCGCGCTGAGCCGAGCATTGGCGTTGAAGACCCGGCCGCTTTTAAACGCGGCAAAATCGGCGTAGCGCTCGTCGGCCGCCGCCACCTCGGCACGCGCATGCCATTCGTTGCGCATGGTCAGCCAGAAGTCGGCGTCGTGGGCCTTTTCGTAGACCGCCTCGAAGTCCAGCGGCAGGCTCTGGCGCGAATCGCTGTCCGCCCACAGATACGCACCTCCCGCAGCGGCGATCAGTTGCGCCGCGTAGCTCTGACCACCCGCAACGTGCCAGGTACCGCGCCAGAGCGAGCCGCCATAGACGGTGGGACGGTCGGCCGCCGGTAGGTCGCGCATCAGGGCGGCGTATTGCTGGTATTGGGATGCGATATGGGCAAAGTGCTTTTCGGCCACGCCCTCCGCGTTGAAAAAGGCGGCCGTAAATTTGAGCCATTCGCTGCGACCCAAGAGCGAAGGCTCGGTGTATTCGGCATTGATCGCCACCGCCGCGCCGGCCTGTTGCAGGACCGGGTGGGCATTGTACTGGGATTGCGCGGCGGCGACCGCCATCACCAGATCGGTCTCCAAGTCCAGCACCAGCTCGAGATTGACCCCGGCACCGTGGCCAATTTCGGCGATCGCGCCATCTTTAAAGCGCCGGTTGACCGCGGCCGAGTGCACCATCTTGATATCGCTGACGGCGACCAGGCGATCTACGGCGTCCAGCAATTCCAGATGCGGCAATTGGGTGGTGGACATGATGGCCAGACGGCGGACGGGCACCTCGATGCGCTGGGCGCCGGCATAACCCGCCGGGGCGGGCGTGCCGCACTGGACCAGGACGTACTGCACGGATTCTGCGGCGCCGGGCCACGGCGCCAGCACGGTGATCACCTTGTAGTTGTTGAAATACTCGACGGCAAAACTCTCGGCGTATTGCAAACTGGTCTTGTGGGGAAAATAATCCACCGCCGGATCGTAGCTCTCAATACAAGCGGCGGCGGCCCAGGTAGTCGATGCTCCGCAGAGCAGGGCCACCCAGCACCAGCAACGCGCTTTTCGCATGGTTGGTCTCCGCTGTAAATTGTCGCCCGGATGAAAATGGTATATGGCCACTGGCGCCATCGGACCATCCCAAGCGCGTCAGTGGCCTGCAAACCGAGGTACAAAGCGCCTGACGACACCTCCCACAAAAATCAGCCCACGATCGCTATTTGAGCAACATCACCTTGCCGACGACGCGCCGATCGCCAACCCGCAGCTGCACCAAATAGGCGCCATTGCCCGCGGCATGGCCCTCTGCATCCCGACCATCCCAGACCCACGCGTGGCAGCCCGCCGCCAAACGGCCGGCCGTCAGGGTGCGGATCTCGCGGCCCAACACATCGTAGACGCTCAGCTCGACATGCGCATTCGCCCGCGCGACCTCGAAGGGAATCAGCACCGAGGCATTGAAGGGATTGGGATACGCCGCGGCGAGGGCGAATTCCTGCGGCAAACCGACAGCGGTCGCCTCCTCTACCGCCGTGGAGATCGCGACATCGCCCAAGATCACGATACTCGAAGGGGGCAAGCCGGTGTTGATCGGACCACTCAAGAAGGCGCCATTGGCCGCATCGTAAATTTTTAAACCGGCGGCGTCTGGATTGGCGAAACTACCGCGGTCGGCCACGATCAAACGGCTGCCATCGGTGGCCAGGCTGGGGATAAAACCACCGCTGGTATGCTCCAGCGGCGCGCCCACCACACCGCTCTGCAAGTCAAAGGGTCGGACGCTATTGGCAAAATTCTCATCCGATACTACCGCATAACCCCGCTGCTGGTCGACCACCGCCATCGCGGTGAGATCACCGCCCAGATCCTCTTCGCTGACGATCAGCCCGAGACTCTGGTTGGTCGTCGTATCGACGATTTCCACCCCTCCGGCCCGATCGCCAAAACCGGCCACCCCGCTCACCACAATCTGGTCCCCGACCACGGCCAGGCCATTGGGATTGGCCGAACTCAGAACGATGCCCTGCACGCCCTCGGCACCCGGATCGACGTCGACCAGCACATCGCCGGCGATATCGACGACGATCAGCAAACCGACGTCGACCGGCCCCCAGCTGCCTGAACGGTCGAGGCGCTGGCAGCTCAAATACAGCCGATCGCCGACGCGGACGATCTGCGAAACCTCGGGCAGGCCATCGCCGTCGGCAAAGGTACTCAAATCGATCTCGCCCAGCGCGGTGCCGTCGCGAGGATCGACGATCAGCAGCGCGGTCCCGTCGTAGCGGGTCACATAGGCCTTGTCGGGTGCGACGATTTCGATATCGTGCGGATTGGCGCCATTGCCCACCGAAAACTGCGTCAGCGGAGACCGCAAATCCGCCGCGTCCAACACCAGGATATTGTCCTGCCCCAGACGATTGACGACATAGACGCGACCGTCGTGATAATGGCCCGTCGCGTCCGCGTGAATCCCCAGGAGATTGACTTCGGCCTCGGTAGCTCCCGGCGCCAGAAAAGCGGTGCTGCCGGTGGCGAAATCCGTGGTGGTGACAAATAGGCCACCCTGGGCCTGCAGCGGACTAGTCGCCGCAAATAGTGCGGCGGCCACCAGGGCAAAAATGCGATACATAAAGACTCTCCCTCCGAGCTAAGTGGTGTGGTCAGTGGATGATATAGTGCATGGCAAGCGCATAAGAGCGACCCGGCAGCGGATAACCCCACAGATCGGCCACCCGATTGTCGCTCAGATTGCGCAATGCCCAGGACAGCGCGACCCCCTCGACCAGCGGCACCCTGCCACCGAGGTGGTGCAGCACGCGGACGGGCACTGTCCGCAGATTGGCGCGGTCGAGAAAGTGCCGGCTTTCGCGACTGAATTCGCAGTGAACCCCGACGCGAACAAGATCCAGGGCGATGCGGGCATTAAAGCGATGGCGCGGCGCATTGGGCAAGTCGTTGCCGCGTTCGAAAGAGAAAGGGGTACGGTTTTCGGCGCGCTGATAGATATAATTGCCGCCGATCTCCAGCGCCGAGAGCAAGCGCGTCTGGACCCGCGTCTCCACACCGCGCAGTGCCGCCCGACCGACATTGTCGGGCCTGGATACCCGTTGCGAATTCTGTGCGAAGCGGATCAGATCGTCGACCCGATTGCGATAGTACACCGCCTCGGCCAGGATCAAACCCGTGCCTTTCGGCGCATTGCGGAATACTAGCCCCAGATCACAATTGCGCCCTCGTTCGCTGACGAGTTCGACATTGCCGACCACCGCGCCCCGGTCGCCAAAGAGCTCGAAGAAATTGGGCGCGCGCCGATAGCGGCCATCGTGGGCTTTGAGGGTCAGCCCCGCACCCAGATCTAACGCCGCACCCAGGCGATAACCCCACAGGATCTCGGCGTGGTCCCGACCCGGCAGATCGCCGTCGGGAGCAAAGGCCTGGCGTGCGAAAAAGCGGTCGTCGAGGCGCTCCAGCTGGGCACCGACATTCAGGGTCAGCCGCCGCATCAGCGGCACTTCCATCTCGGTCCCGGCGGCCAGGCCCCGACGGCGGCTGTGCGGAAGCCCGCTCTGGCGCTGGAGCAAATCGTTGGGATCGAAGATCTCGCGCCGGGTGGCGGCAAAGCCGGTGAGCAAGGCCCGACCGGGCAATAGCGCATTCAGCTCACCGCGCAGCCCCATGCCCCAAGTGGTGCTGCGATTGTGCTGGGTGCCGATCCCGACCTCGCCGCGCAGGTCTTTGTACTCGCTTATTTCGCGGGAGTGATAGGCTTTGAGCCGATAGCCGGCGCGGCCCTGCCCCAACGGGCCAAAGAGCGTGGCCTCGGCGATATTGCGCCAGGTGTCGTAGCGGGTGTGCAGCGATTGATTATTGCCGATGCCGGGAATGCCCTTGTGGCTCAAGTCGACGGTATTGTGGATCTGCAAGCGACCGGCGCCCAACCGGCGCCCGACCTTGGCCAGACCGCGCAAACCGCGGAAGTCGCTATTGAGCCGTCGCGCCCAGCCATCGTCGTTGGCATTGTACTCGGTGCCATTGTCGTCCCAGAAGCGAAAGTCGTTGCGGCTGGCGCGATAGTCGACCAGACCCAGATACTCCCAGCCATTCCAGGGACCGCCGATCGAAGCGCTCAATTGGCGAGTGCCAAAGGAGCCGGTGCCGGTGCGCAAGCGGGTGCGGACCTCGTCGCCGAGGGGCCGGGTGCGGATGTGGACCACGCCACCGAGGCTATTGCCGCCAAAGCGCGCCGGCACCGCGCCCCGGTAGATTTCGATACTTTCGACCCCGCCAATGGGCAAGCTCCCCAAATCCACACCGCCGCCAATGGCCTGGTTGAGCGGTACGCCGTCGAGAAAAACCTGGACCTGTTCGGCAGTAGAACCCCGGATCGAAAGCGCGCTAAAACTACCCAGGCCTCCGTAGCGGCGAATATTGACCCCGGTGGCGCGATCGAGCGTCTGGGCCAGATCGGCATCGGGGGCGCGCTGGTCGTCGAAGTCAATGGCTTCGACAAAGGCGGCGGTATGCCCGCCCTTGGGGTCGCGGCGGGCGCGGACCACCATTTCGTCCATCAGCAGGGGCAGGGGTTTGAGCGTCAGTTCGATCTCGGTGGGAGGAGCTGCATCGCCGTGCGATGCGCCGATCTGGACGCGGCGCTCAAGCGGCCGATAGCCGAGCATTTCCACCCGCAACTCATATGCGCCCGGTGGCAGGTCCTGTAGTTGGAATGCACCATCCGCATCGCTGCGGGCGGCATGGATCGCACCGGATGCCGAGTGCAGTGTCAATACGGCCCCGGACACGGGCGTATCCCCGTCGAACAACCGACCTTGCAAGCCACCGGCCAATAGGGCCTCGGGTTGCAGGGCTAGCAGGAGGGCAATAAAAAAAAGACCCACCCTCGAGCGAGAGCGGGTCTGGGTGCTTGGTCTGCGCACCGATAGGCCAACCTTTCTGCCGAAGGATGTCATCCACCTCGGTCGCAGGCAGGTCTCCTGACTTCCGGTTATGCGCCGTCCGACTCCTTCCCGAGCCTTAGCGGATCAGTGGGTGTTCGTCGGTGGCACCGCCGACCCTTTAGGGCCGGCCACCGGTCACAGTGGCGGGACCGCGGCAGATTTGCACTGCCTTCCCTATTCTCCCGCTGCCTTGAGACAGCGGGCACCTGCGCCGTTGTAATTTTCTGTAGGCTCGTTAGCTACAAGCCTTT